>JAKADD010000031.1 GCA_021820825.1 Bacillota bacterium | reverse complement strand
GCTGCGACGGAAAGAAGCGGAACGAAAACTTAGTGACGCGGAGCAGAATCTGCTGCGCATCCGCGACATTGTCGCAGCCCTGGCCGATCAGGTCGCGCCGCTGGCGGACCAGGCGCTCATTGCCCGCGAATACAAGGCTGTCCAGACGCAACAGCGGACACTGCAGATTGCCGTACTGGCTGTGGAAATCGCTGGCCTGTCGGAGAATCGCGCCGAATCATTGCGTCAACTTGAAGAGTCGCGCGTCGAACTGCTCGCGGCGCAGGGCCAGGAAGTCGCTGCGCAGCAGCAGTTTACCGTGTTGCGCGCGGCTGCGGAAGGACTGGACCAGGAGTTGTTCCACCTTCAGGAGAGTCTGGTGGAGGTCACTGGTCAGGTCGAGCAATGCGTTGCGGATCGGCGCGTCGCATTCGAGCGTCAGGAGCACGCGATCACTTTGTTGGAAGAGTTGCGGGCGCTGCGCGAACGTCTCCTTGGCGAAGCGGATTCGTGCGATCGTACAGTGGCCGCCGCTGACGTTCAGGTGGCTGAACTGCAGAGGCGCTCGGTCGCTATGCGCTCAGAGTTGCAAAGGCGAATCGCAGACCAGGATGGTCAGGGATTGCTTGCCGCGTTGCGGGAGCGCCTTGTCGATGCGCGCGCCGCTTTGATCGAATTGATGAGGGAACAGGCAGGATTGCGCAATGAACTGAAGAATCTAGAGAGCACAGCGGCGCAAACGCAGCGGCGCAAAGAACGCATGGCTGAGGAGCGGACCGCCGTGTTGGGAGAAGGCGAGCGCTTGCGGGCAGAATACGTTCTGCTGGAAGAACGGTCGTCACTGTTGCAAAATTCTGTTCTGGCGATGCGTGAAGCGGCAGCGCGTACAGAGCAAGAATACAGTCGTGCGCAGGATGAATTGGGGGAGACTCGCACGGATTGGGAAAAACGCGATCGCAAGCGGCTGGAAGTCGTCAGCCGCTTGCGCACGTTGCAGGATATGCAACTGGAACTGGATGGGTATGCGGGGGGGCCGAAGGCGGTCATTCAGGCGCAGCGACGCGGTGTCCTGAAGGGCGTGCATGGTGCGGTGGCGGATCTTTTGACAGTGCCTGCGGAATATGAACTCGCGATTGAGACTGCACTCGGCGGCAGTGTGCAACACATTGTCGTGGAGCGCGACAGTGACGCTCGGCAGGCTATCGACATGCTGAAAAAACGGCAACTTGGGCGGGCCACTTTTTTGCCGGTAGAGACGATCAAAGGCAGGCGACTGGCTCCCCATGAGTTGCAGATGGTGAAATCCGCACACGGCTTTGTTGGCGCGGCGGCTGATCTCGTGCAGTGTGACGGCAGATTTCGGGCGGTCATCGATTCGCTGCTTGGGAATGTGCTCATTGTGCAGACGCTGGCGGAAGCGAATGTTATTGCGCGGGTGCTGCAGCATCGTGTGCGCATCGTGACCATAGGCGGCGATGTGGTGAACGCCGGGGGCTCCATGACTGGCGGCAGCGCAGCGAAGCGCGGAGTGGGCATTCTTTTTCGTACGCGGGAGATCGGGGTGCTAAGCGGTGAGGCGGTCACTCTTGCCGAGCAGGTGACGGCGCTTGAAAAAAAGCGGGCGGCGCAGGAAACCGTCGTGGAGGATCTGCGTATGCGTTTGACCGAAGAGCAGGGGCGGATTGGCGAGCATGAAGATAAACGGCGCGATGTCGGCGCTGGTCTTCAGGTGGCGGCGGCGGCTCTTGCGGCGGCGACTGAACGAGCGGCGGTTTTTGATCAGGAGTACGCGCTTCTTTGCACGGAGAGCGAGTCCGTCGTCCTCCGGTTCGAGGAGGTGCAAAACTCACTCCTTCATGTGGAAAGTGAAGTCAACAGCGCGGAAGGCGCCGTGGCGCAGTCGGAACGTGAGATCGCGGAGCATGAGACGATGATTGCGGGGCATAACGACGCGCTGACGCATTTGCGCGTTTCCCTGGCCGAACAGGAGGAGGCGTTGCGCGGCGCCGATCAGGCGCGCGCAAGTCTCGCCAGTCGCCGCAAGGCCATTGCAGACGAGCTGCAGATTGTGAATGATCAGCAGCAGGCCGCCATTTTGCGCATTGACCAGTTGCGCGCGCACTTGCAGGACTGTGAACGCGCTGTGGATACGGTTGCGGGGGCGCGCGCTGAGTGCCAGGCGAAGATTTTACGAAGCAGAGAGGCGCAAAGCGGTTGTCAGCGTGAACTGGAAGAGGCAGAACGGGCGCGCGACAACTTGCGATCGCGAACTAGGCAGTGGGAAGGTCGCATCAACGCCTGCGACAGCGCACTCGCCAAAATCGACATGGAACTTGATGCGAAATTGACAACGCTTCGCGAGGATTTTGGACTCGGGGTGGATCTGGCCACGGAACGGCACCGCCTCGACGAGCCGCTTGCGCAGGCCAGGCAGCGCTTGCAGGAGTTGAAGCGGCGCAGCGAAGCTTTCGGAGATGTGAACATTGGCGCAATCGAAGAATACGAACGCATCAGTGAACGGCATGCGTTCCTGCAGTCGCAGGAACAGGATCTATTGTCAGCGAAAGAGCAGCTCCACGCTCTGATAGCGGAAATCGACGCGGAGATGTCCAAGCGATTTCGGGAGACTTTTGATTCCGTTCGCCAGCATTTTGGCGAAGTGTTTCGGGCGCTCTTTGAAGGCGGCCGAGCGGATGTGTTTCTGGTTGATGACACGCAACCGCTTCTGTCCGGTATCGAAATTGTGGCAGAACCGCCAGGCAAGAAGATGCAGTCCCTGTCGCTTTTGTCCGGAGGGGAACGGGCGCTTACCGCACTTGCCCTTTTGTTTGCCATATTGCGCGTCAAACCGGTTCCTTTCTGTGTTCTTGATGAGGTTGAGGCCGCGCTGGACGAGGCAAACGTCACCAGGTTCTCTGATTACCTGCGCGGTTTTGCCGAACGGACGCAGTTTGTGGTGATCACTCACAGACGGGGAACCATGGAGGCTGCGGATATGCTGTACGGCGTTACCATGCAGGATTCAGGTGTATCAAAGCTGGTGTCTGTGCGCGTGTTGGATGACGAACCTGCGACGGCGTAGAGATCAGGGGCATTTTACGTGAAAAGGTTGAGTGAGGGCCATGGGGCTTTTTGAGCGCTTGAAAGAAGGACTGGCAAAGACGCGCAGTGCATTCACAGAGCGCGTTGGCGGCGCGCTGTCGCGCCGTAAGATAGACGACTCGGTGTATGAAGAACTCGAAGACGCCCTGCTGTCTGCGGATGTAGGTGTCACGACCACACAGCACCTGCTGGAACGGCTTTCTAGGGAAGCGCGGCGACAGAAGCTGGCGACCGCCGACCAATTGATTCCCGTTCTGCGCGAATTGGTAAGCGGAATTCTGGAACAGGGCGATACGACGCAAAGCGCCGCAGCACAGGGTCTGACAGTGATTCTGGTGGTGGGTGTGAACGGAGCGGGCAAGACAACCACCATCGGCAAATTGGCCTACCGTCTGAGCCAGGAAGGCAAGCGCGTGATCCTGGCCGCCGGCGACACGTTTCGGGCCGCCGCCATTGAGCAGTTATGCGTGTGGGGCGAACGCAGCGGCGCCCATGTGGTCAAGCAAAGCACGGGGTCCGATCCGGCGGCGGTGATTTATGACGCGATTCAGGCGGCGCAGGCCCGCAAGGCGGATGTGCTGATCTGCGACACAGCGGGGCGCCTGCAGAACAAAGCGCACCTGATGGCGGAACTGGAGAAGATGGTTCGGGTTATTGTTCGCGAGATTCCCGAGGCGCCTCACGAAACGCTGTTGGTGCTCGACGCCACAACGGGTCAGAATGCGATCACGCAAGCGAAAATTTTCAAAGACAGCGCTCGTGTGACGGGGATTGTCCTGACAAAACTTGATGGAACTGCAAAGGGCGGGGTGGTGATCGCCATCTTTCAGGAACTGGGTTTGCCCGTCAAATGGGTGACGGTGGGAGAACACCTGGATGATTTGCAGCCGTTTTCCGCGTCGGCGTTTTCTGCCGCGCTCTTTGCAGAACCGGATATTCCGCGTTCATAGCGTTGTTGATCAGCACACAAAGAATCCGCCAAGAAAGAGATTGACGAGTGAATCTGGGCCAGCTATAGTATCAATATGGATGATTACTAGATTTGGAATTCCCGCAGTCGCTTCACGCAGAGAAGATAAAAGAGGGGGCATTATTTTACTGTGAAAAAATGGCTTGGACTTGCGGCGGCCAGTTTGACCACCTTGCTGACCATGACCACCGTGTTTGTGCCGGCGGCGTCCGCACAGGCAAAACATAGCAACGCCAACTTCAAGGTGGGGCTCGTCACCGATGTCGGCGGGTTAAACGACCATAGTTTTAATCATCTGGCTTATGTGGGACTGGAAGCCGCGAAAGCGAAGTACGGCGTGACGGTCAGCGTTGTGCAGTCCCATCAGTCATCGGACTATTTCCCCAACCTCTCCACCTATGCACAGCAAGGCTATAACCTCGTTATCGCGGTCGGATTTCTGATGGATTCTGCAGTGCAAAAGGTAGCCAAGGAATACCCAAAGACGAAATTCATGATCATCGATGATGCAATCACAGGCCATCCGAATGTCATGTCGGCGTTATTTGACACGCAACAGTGCGGGTATCTGGTCGGCGTGATGTCCGGACTTATGAATGAGCAGAAACACATCCCGCAAATCAACGGCAAGAATGTGATCGGGCTCATTGGCGGTATGGACATTCCTCCTGTGACGAGCTATATGGCTGGATTTATCGCAGGTGTGCATAAGGTCAATCCGAAAGCGAAAGTGCTCATCGACTGGACGAATTCATTTACTGATCCTGGTCTCGGCAAAGAAGACGCACTCTCGCTCATCTCAAAAGGCGCAGACATTATTTTCCCGGTCGCAGGCGGTACGGGAGACGGAGCAATTGTTGCTGCCAAAGAGAAAAATGTTTTTGCGATTGGCGTAGACGCGAACCAAAACTATCTGGCGCCGAAAACCGTCATGACTTCCGCGTTAAAGGGAGTCAACATTGCGACGGAAATCGCGATTGGCGATGCGCTGCACAACCACTTCAAAGCCGGGTTGAATTTCTTTGACCTAAAAAACAAGGGCGTCGGATTTGCGCCGCCGATTGCGGCTGTTCCAAAATCCGTTCTGAAGAAAGTGGATACCTTTATTCCACTCCTCAATTCTGGCAAGATCAAGCCGCCGTCCGCACTCTCGTCACACTAGGCGGACAGATTGCCAAGGTCTGTTGGTCATCAGCGCATCGCCAGGTCGTTGGCGATGCGCTCTTTATAAAGATGGGTATGCTGCTGACAAGGAGTTGTCGTGGTTGGCATTATTGGAGATTCGCGGGCTTTACAAGTCGTTCGCCAATGTGGTCGCCAACGCGGACGTCAATCTGGATGTGGAAGCCGGAACGACGCATGCCATTTTGGGTGAAAACGGCGCGGGAAAATCGACCCTGATCAAGATGATCAGCGGGTTGTATCGGCCCGACAGCGGCGAGATTGCGCTGGACGGCGATGTACAGCATTTTGCCAGCCCACGGGACGCGATATTGGCGGGAATCGGTGTGGTCCACCAGCATTTCATGCTCATCCCCGCCATGACGGTGGCGGAAAATATCGTGCTGGGCACAGAGCGGCAAGGCGCTGCGGCGATCCGTCAATCGCGCCTGTTCTTTAATCGCAAGCTCGCCGTTTCAAGCGTTCAGCAGTTGTCCGAGAGCATTGGGTTGCCGATTGATCCCAGAGCGAAAGTGGAGACGCTGTCGGTGGGCATGCAGCAACGGGTGGAGATTGTCAAGGCGTTGTATCGCCGTGCGCGCGTCCTCATATTGGATGAGCCAACGGCGGTGCTGACACCGCAGGAGACTGAAGAACTGTTCACGGTCGTCCGCAAGCTGAACCGGGATGGAATCCCTGTCATCTTCATCTCCCATAAGTTAGATGAAGTGCGCGCCATCGCCGACACGGTGACGGTCATGCGCGCAGGAAAAACGGTTCGCAGCGTTCCTGTCGCGGATACGACGACAGCACAACTGGCGAACTGGATGGTTGGTCGAGACGTTATCTTGCAGAGCAGCAAGGAACCGGTGACAGTGGGCGAGAGAGTCCTGGAGGTCAAGGACTTGTGCGTGAATGACGACCGTAAGACGGAGAAGGTGAGCGGTGTTTCATTTGCGGTTCGTCGCGGTGAGATTTTCGGCGTGGCCGGAATCGACGGGAACGGACAGACGGAACTGGTCGAGGCGATTGTCGGCTTGCGCAAGGTGACCGGCGGTTCGGTGCATCTGCTGGACCGGGACATTGGCCGCCTCAGCGTGGAAGCGCGGATCGCGCGCGGGATTGCCTATGTTCCACAGGACAGGCAACAGGATGGCCTGATTCTGTCCTTTTCGCTCGCGGAAAACATGCAACTGCGGGAAGTGGCAAAGGCGCCATTTTCCCGGCGGGGGTGGCTGACCAGGGCGGCGGCGCGGGCGCGGGCGCAGCAACTGATTGCGGAGTTCGATGTGCGACCGCCTGTCATTGACGCTGTTGCAGGCAGTTTGTCTGGCGGAAATCAGCAAAAAGTGATTCTGGCGCGGGAAATGTCGCGCAATCCGGAACTGCTGGTTGCCGTCCAACCGACCAGGGGGCTCGATGTCGGCGCGATTGAAGGGATCCATCGCTATTTGTTGCAACTGCGTGCGCAAGGACGGGCGATTCTGCTCGTCTCACTGGAACTGGATGAGATCATAAGTCTTTCCGATCGCATTGGCGTGATGCATGGCGGCGAGATGGTGGTCGTGCTGCAGAATCAGAACGTATCAAGAGAGTCGCTCGGGTTGGCAATGACCGGGAAATGGTCGGAAAAGGAGGGAATCTCATGACGCACCGATGGAATTCTCTGCTCATGCCGCTGTACGCGGTGGTTACAGGGCTTATTCTTGGCGGCGTGATCATGGCGATCGCCAGGTACAATCCATTTGCAGCCTATGCTGCGCTTTATGCAGGCGCGTTTGGCAGCCCGACAGCGATCGGCAACACGCTCGCCGGTTCGGTTCCGCTGATCCTGGCGGGTCTCGGAATAGCCGTGGCGTTTCGCACGGGGCTGTTTAATATCGGCGCCGAGGGGCAGTATTGGATGGGCGCCATGGCGGCGGTATGGGTTGGCTATCATTTCCCTGCACTGCCGTGGATCGTACACGTGTCCATCGCACTCGCTGCCGCGATGCTGGCGGGCGGAATTTGGGGCGGCGTCATCCCTGGGATCGCGAAAGCGTTTGTGGGCGCCCATGAAGTGATAACAACGATGATGATGAGTTATATTGCCATATTGATCGCGCATTTTATGGTTGAGAAAGGTCCGATGATGGCGCCGGGCTACGTGCCGCAAACGCCGAACATTGCCGCAAGCGCGACACTGCCGCCAGTCTTGCCCAATTTTTTTCTGAATTCGAACTTATCGTACGGATTTTTTATCGCTGTGGCCGCCATCGTGATTGTTCACATCGTGCTGTTTCATACAACGCTTGGCTACAGACTGCGCGCGGTCGGATTTAATGCGCGCGCCGCCCGCTACGGTGGGATGAATGTGCCGCTGTACACCGTCCTGGCGCTCGGTGTCAGCGGTGTGCTCGCGGGGCTGGCGGGCGGCGCGCAGATGCTTGGCGTCGATTTTCAGCTTACGGACACATTCCAGTCCGGGTACGGGTATACAGCGATTGTGGTTGCGCTTCTTGCACGCAACAGCCCAATCGGAATCTTTTTTGCGTCCGTATTTTTTGCGGCGTTGTCTGCCGGGAGCCAGACGATGCAGATCAATGCCGGGGTTTCCGGAAATATGACTGACGTGATCACGGGAATTATTATTTTCTTTGTCGCAGTAGATCGCCTGTACGGCTACTGGTCGCAGAAGTTGCGTCCGCATCGCCCGCCGTCTGCCGCTGCGCTCGTTGCAGAGGAAGGAGGAAGCGTACAATGAACTTTTGGCTGCAGATCTTTGCCAACCCCGAACTGTACGCGGCGACACTGGCGATGGCTACGCCCATCGCGCTTGCGGCGCTTGGCGGCACGTTCTCGGAACGCACGGGGGTCGTGAATATCGCCATGGAGGGGATTATGCTCATGGGGGCGTTCTTTGGCGTCATGGTGGCGGCGGCCACGCAATCCGCGTGGCTGGGTATGATTGGCGGGGTCGTTGCAGGCGGTCTGATGGCGCTCGCTCTCGCCTGGCCGGCGATCCGTCTGCAATCGGATCAGGTCATTGTCGGCATGGCGTTAAATATTTTCGCGGGAGGGATGACCGCCTTCCTTCTCAATACGGTGTATGGCTATAACGGTACACCGACCAATACGCCGTCGCTGCCGATCGTTATCCTCCCCTGGATTTCGAAGCTTCCTTTTATCGGACAGGTGATTGGTCAACACGATGTTGTTGTGTACTTGATGTTTCTGTTTGTGATTCTCGGCCATTTCGTCTTGTTTCACACGAACCTTGGGCTGCGTATGCGCGCCGTGGGAGAACATCCGGAGGCGGCGGAAACAGTGGGGATCAGCGTTGTCAAGATTCGTTACCTGGGCGTTATGATCGGCGGGATGCTGTCAGGTCTCGCGGGTGTCTACCTGTCCCTTGGCATGCTGAATTCCTTTGATGTCAACATGACCAATGGCCGCGGGTTCATCGCGCTGGCGGCCATGATTTTTGGCAAGTGGACGCCGTTCGGCGCTTTCGGCGCGGCGCTGCTGTTCGGGTTTGCGACAGCGCTCAGCATCGCCTTGCAAGGTTCTGGGGTATCCGCGAATCTGATCGGGATATTGCCATACGCGCTGACAATCATTGCGCTTACCGGGCTGATTGGCCGCAGCAGGCCGCCGGCGGCCGATGGGTTGCCGTACACGGCGACGAAGTGACGGTTGCGCTGTGTGTCGCAAGCATCATTTTGCATGTGAGAACCTGTTCAGAAAGCGGGGGACTGTGTGAGTTCACGGGCAGCGGCGGTATGGGTGATCGGCGGAGCGGGTGTGGACATCAAGGCGCGGGCGACCAGCGTTTTTGTGACCGGCGCGAGCAACCCAGGAAGCGTCCGCTACGCTTTTGGGGGCGTGGCCCGCAATGTGGCGGAAAATCTGGGTCGACTCGGCTGGAGACCCAGATTGGTCTCGGCGGTCGGAGCGGACGAAGATGGAGAGGCCCTTTTGGCGCAAGCGCTCGCGGCGGGCGTCGAGATACGTCATGTCGCTCGCCTGGCGGGGGTGGCGACGGGCCGCTATAGCGCTCTGTTGGCGGGCGACGGCGAACTCATCGGCGCAGTAGCGGACATGGCCGCCGTGGAAGGAGTGGAATTTGCGAGCGTTCCCCTGCGGGAAATGCGACCAGGGGACGTGGCCGTGATCGACGCCAATCTGAACGCCGTAACCTGTGCGCTTCTGCTCGCGGCGTGTCACAAACAGGGCGTAACCACGTTTGTCGAGCCGGTGTCCGCAGCTAAGGCGAAGCGTCTGGTCGGGAGTATGACGCGCATCGATGTGCTGACTCCGAACGTGGACGAGTTGGCCGCCCTGCTCGGAGAAGGACCAGACACTGCTCTGGCAAGGTGGACAGAATTGGCGCTGCCAGAGGCGCGGCGGGTGATCGCGCAGAGCGCCGACAGACTGTGTCGGGGCGGCTGCGCCGCGGTCATTGTCACCTGTGGGGCGTTCGGCGCCTGTCTGGCGGCGGGGGACGCAAAGCCGCAGTGGTTCCCTGCGCAAAAAAGCACTGTGCAGGATGTGACTGGAGCCGGCGACGCACTGCTGGCCGGCGTGCTGCATGGGTATTTGAACGGGCAGGCATTGCAGTCGGCCATGCCGTATGGAATGGCGCTCGCAGGGCTGACTGTGGGAGCCTTGGGCGCGGTCGTGAACACCCTTACGCGGGAGCGCTTGGAGGCGGAGCGACTGCACTATCTCACGGCGCCGTTTCCGAGTGAAGAGTGAATGACAATTGTGAAGCGGGAGTTGGCTGGAGTATGGTCTCTTGTATGGATCTGTCTGCGGAAGTGCAGACAGCGTTAGAACACGGCGCCGCGATTGTCGCGCTGGAATCGACGATTATTACTCACGGTATGCCCTATCCGGCCAATGTTGAAACGGCGCTGGCCGTCGAGGCGGATGTGCGTGGCCAAGGCGCGGCGCCCGCCACGATCGCGGTGCTTGACGGGCGCTTGAAGGTTGGCCTGACAGCGGATGAAATTGAGCGCCTGGCATGTGACAGGGCGACTGTGAAGACAAGCAGGAGGGATTTGGCAAGTCTTATTGCGAAGCGCGGCACCGGAGGAACAACGGTTGCTGCGACCATGATTTGCGCGCGTCTGGCTGGAATACGGATATTTGCCACCGGCGGGATCGGCGGGGTGCATCGAAATGCGCAGCAGACATTCGACATCTCGGCGGATCTTGAGGAATTGGCTCGAACGCCGGTCGCCGTCGTGTGCGCCGGCGTGAAGTCGGTGCTCGATTTAGTCCTGACGCAAGAGTATCTGGAAACAAAAGGAGTGCCCGTTCTCGGTTTCCGCTCCGATGACTGGCCCGCCTTTTATAAAAGACATACCGGATTGTCGGTGGACACTCGTATTGAAACAGAAGCGGAAGCGGCGAATATTTTGCGAGTGGCCTTCGCCGATTTGAATTTCGCGCAGGGCGTCGTGATCATGAATCCCATTGAGGAGGCTTTTGCGCTGCCCGGAGATTTCATTGATCAGGCGATTGCCGCTGCGCTCGAACAGACGGCGGCCGCGGGCATAAGGGGCAAAGCGGTGACTCCCTATCTGCTGGAACGGCTGGAGGAGTTGACCGGTGGAGCGAGTTTGACCGCGAACACAGCCTTGGTTCGGCACAACGCACAGGTAGCCGCGCGCATCGCACTGGAATACGCGCGAATGGCCTGACAAGGCAATTGCCTTGACAGGCCGCAACAAACTGTGTAATGTAGAAGCAGGCGTTCAGCGCTCCATTCAGCGTCCTATGAAGAAACGGACGGATGCAACATGTTTGACAAGACAATCGAAGCCCATCTGTTATATGACTATTATGGATCGTTGCTCACCGAGCGTCAGCGCCGTACAGTGGAATTGCGTTTCTTTGATGATTGGTCGCTGGCCGAGGTTGCGGAGGAACTTGGAATCAGTCGTCAGGCGGTTCATGATGTCATGCGGCGGACTCTGGCGCAACTGACTCAGTACGAGGAGAGACTGGGAATCCTCGCGGCTGCTGCAGACCGTCGCAAGCGTATCCTTGGGGTCGTGGAGCAACTGCGGACGGAGTACGCGGTGAGAGAAGATCTTCTCGACCGTCTGCAGGCTATCGCGGAGGGTAAAGAGGCGGATGCCTAAAGGAGTGAGGCGGCTTGTTTGATACGTTGACGAACCGCTTGCAGTCGGCGTTTCAGCGTTTGCGAGGCAAAGGACGTTTGACGGAAGACGACGTGAAAGAAGCGCTGCGAGAGATACGCAGGGCATTGCTTGAGGCGGATGTCAACCATGTTGTGGCCAAGGAATTGACGGACCGCATTCGCGAAAGGGCGGTTGGCCAGGAGATTTTGCAGAGCCTTTCCGCAGCGCAGCAGGTCGTGAAGATTGTAAGTGACGAACTCACAGCGCTCATGGGCGGCGGTCAGGCCAAACTGGCGAACGCCTCCCGGCCGCCGACGGTCATTCTGCTTGTTGGTCTTCAGGGTGCGGGCAAGACGACCGCCGCCGCCAAACTTGCGCGTTATCTCGCGCTTTCGGAGCATCGACGGCCGCTTCTTGTGGCGGCGGATATTTACCGCCCGGCCGCAATTCAACAGCTGCAATTGCTGGGATCGCAGATTGCTGTTCCCGTGTTTGCTCCCGGGTCTGCTGTGTCGCCTCCCGAGATCGCCAGACTGGCGCTTGCGGAGGCGCGGCGCGGCGGCTATGATTATGTCCTTATTGACACGGCGGGGCGTCTGCACATTGACGGGGAACTGATGGATGAACTGCGTCAGATGCGGGCAATTGTGGAACCAGACGAGGTGCTGCTGGTGATTGACGCCATGACGGGTCAGGACGCGGTCAATGTCGCGCAGCAGTTTCACGAACAGATTG
>JAKADD010000030.1 GCA_021820825.1 Bacillota bacterium | reverse complement strand
TCAGGCCGATCTCATAGGGGAGCCCCGCCTCTTCCGCGTAGCCGATCGCGGCGGAGATGCTCGAATCCGGAACGCCAATCACCACATCGGCGGCGGCCGGGGTCTCCCGAGCAAGCAACCGGCCCAACTGTTTGCGCACCATGTGCACGTTATACCCATCAATATCACTGTCGGGACGGGCGAAATAGATATACTCAAACGTGCACAGCGCTCTGCGCGAAGCGGCGGCAAACCGTTCTTCGCGCAGTCCCTCATTGTCAATGATCAGCATCTCGCCCGGTTCCACGTCGCGAATAAACTCCGCGCCAATCGTATCAAACGCACACGTTTCAGAGGCGACCACATAGGCGCCGGCCAGTTTGCCGAGCACCATGGGCCGCAATCCGTGCGGGTCGCGCATGGCGATCAGATGGTCGTCGGTCAAAATGACGAACGCGTACCCGCCTTTCAGCATCGACATGCTCTCCCTGACATTTTCCGCGATCGTCTGATAGATGCCGCGCGCGATCAGATGCGCCACGACTTCCGTATCGCTCGTCGACTGAAAGATGCTGCCCTGCTGCTCCAGAATATCGTGAATCTGCCGCGCGTTGATGATGTTGCCGTTGTGCGCGAGCGCGATATTGCCCTGCTTGAAGTCAAAGACGAGCGGTTGGGCGTTGCGCAGTGTACTGCCTCCGGTCGTGGAGTAGCGAACATGGCCGACGGCCGCGTGTCCCCGCAGACTCTGGAGCCGATCGCCTGCGAACACATCCGCCACAAGTCCCATGCCGCGATGGCTGTGCATCGTCAGTTCGTCCACGGAGGCGATGCCCGCGCTCTCCTGGCCGCGATGCTGCAATGCGTACAGGCCGTAGTAGGTGAGTTGCGCCGCCTCCGGATGACCCCAGACGCCAAACACGCCGCATTCTTCGTGCATCTTGTCCCCTGCATCGTCCATTTCGATATCGTCCATCACTGCATCCATGAGGCAATCGCTCCCTGCCATGACTCTCGCAACGCCGTCACACCGATGTTCAC
Source organism: Bacillota bacterium (assembly GCA_021820825.1). Next base: position 11,140 of record JAKADD010000030.1, on the reverse strand, counting down.
AATTTCATTGCCGGCGGCTGACACCCGCAACGCGCCAGCGGCGGTCGTCACGCCGCAACGCGTGACCGAAACGGCCAGTTCTGCAGCCAGACTTTGCAGCGCAGGCGCAGAAGACGGCTCCACTTCCACCACGATTTGGGACACGCCTTCGCCAAAACACACACTCATGAGCGCTTGACCGCCGTCCGCCAAGTGCAGATCGGCGCCCAGATCCCCCGCAATTGCGCACTCCGCGAACGCTGTCAGCAATCCGCCGTCCGAAACGTCGTGGGCCGACAGGATCAGACGCTGCCGGATCGCCTCCGTGCAAAGACGCTGCAACGCCGCCTCCGCGGCAAGATCAAACAGCGGCGGCGCATAGCGCAGCGCGTTTGCAGGATCGCGCAGCGCCAGGTATTCAGATCCGCCGAGCTGGCTGCCGTTTCCCGCTGCAGCGGAGAACGCGCCGAGCACATAGACGTCGTGACCGGCGCCCTGCCAAGCGCTCGTCGTGATCAGGGCCAGATCTTCGATCAGACCAACCATTCCGACCACTGGCGTAGGGTAGATGTCCACACCGTGCGACTCATTGTACAGAGACACGTTGCCACTGATCACAGGCGTCCGGAGCGCCTCGCAGGCGGCGCTCATCCCGGCGGCAGACTGCTCCAGCTGATAGAACACCTCTGGCTTCTCGGGGTTCCCGTAGTTCAGGCAGTCCGTGACAGCCAGTGGACGCGCCCCGCTGCACACGAGGTTGCGCGCAGCTTCCGCGACCGCCCGCACACCGCCAGCGTAGGGATCGAGGTAAACGTGTCGTCCGTTGCCGTCTGTCGTGAGGGCGAGCGCCTTGCCCGTGCCCGGCACTCCGATCACAGCCGCATCGGAACCTGGCCTGACAAACGTCTCGGTGCGCACCATCGAATCGTATTGCCGATACACCCATTCCTTGCTGGCAATCGTCGGACGCGCCAGCAAACGCAGCAAGTCCTGCCCGTAGTCTTCCGGTTCCGTCAGTGCAGATTTGGCAAGCAACTCATCCAGATAGCGCGGCCGCGTCGCCGGGCGATCGAGCACGGGCGCCTCGTCGACAAGCGCCGTGACCGGAATCTCAGCCGCCACGCGGTCGCCTTCACGGATGCGCAACAGCCCGTCATCCGTCACCGTTCCGATCACGGCAGCTTCCAGGCCCCATCTCTGGAACACCGCTTCAGCCGCGTGCTCCTCGCCTCTTGTCATCACCACAAGCATGCGCTCCTGAGACTCCGACAGCATGATCTCGTACGGCGTCATGCCCTCTTCGCGACAGGGCACACGCGTTACGTCAAGTGTCAGGCCGCTGCCAGCTCGGCTCGCCATCTCCGCGGACGACGATGTGAGTCCCGCGGCGCCCATATCCTGTATGCCAACCACTTTGCCTGTGGCAATCAGTTCGAGACACGCCTCCAGCAGCAGCTTCTCCATAAATGGATCGCCCACCTGGACCGCCGACCGCTCTTTGGCGTGCGGATCTATGGCCGAGGCGAACGTGGCGCCGTGAATGCCGTCGCGGCCCGTTCTGGCGCCGACCACCAGAACCGGGTTGCCCACTCCGCTCGCTGTTCCGGTTGCCATCTGGCCATGCTCCAGCAACCCAACACACATGGCGTTGACGAGCGGATTATGATCGTAGCGTTCATCAAATACGACTTCGCCGCCAACCGTCGGAATTCCGATGCAGTTTCCGTATCCCCCAATGCCAGCGACTGACTGCGCAAACAGGTAGCGGTTGCGCGCCTGGTCGAGCGTGCCAAAACGCAGACTGTTCAGGAGCGCCACTGGCCGCGCTCCCATCGTGAACACATCGCGGATGATTCCGCCGACGCCTGTCGCCGCACCCTGATACGGTTCAATCGCAGTCGGATGGTTGTGGCTCTCAATCTTGAAGGCGACTGCCTGACCGTCGCCAATGTCGACGATGCCAGCATTTTCTCCCGGTCCTTGCAAGACCTGCGGCCCAGTGGTCGGAAACCGGCGCAGGACCTTACGCGAACTCTTGTAGCTGCAGTGTTCGGACCACATGACGCTGAAGATCCCGGTCTCCACGTATCCCGGCTGGCGGCCAAGCAGGCTGACAATCCGCTCATACTCATCGTCAGTCAGGCCAAAGGACCGGTACAGGCCGCGTTCTTTCACCTGCGCCGCGGTTGGTTCCGCCAGCGCGGCTGCAGTGACCGCTCCCCGTTCACTCGCTGCGGCGTTCCCGATATTCGCTTCATCGCGCGGCATATTCTTCCCTCCAACTCGCTAAGATCGCTGTGAACAGACGCGCCCCGTCGGCGCTGCCAAGCAGCGAATGGACCGCGCGTTCCGGATGCGGCATCATCCCCAGCACATTGCCGCGTTCGTTAATCACGCCGGCGATGTCGTCCACTGACCCATTGGGATTGTGCTCTCTGGCATAGCGAAAGACGATCTGGCCGCATTCGCGCATCCGCTGCAGCGTCTGCTCGTCTGCATAGTAGTTGCCCTCTCCGTGCGCGATCGGGATGCGGATCGTCTCACCCGCCCGATAATGACGGGTGAATGCGGTGTCGGCGTTCACCACTTCCAGCGCGGCGATCTCAGAGCGAAACTGCAGCGACTCGTTGCGCCTCAGCGCTCCCGGCAGCAATCCGCCTTCCGTAAGCACCTGAAATCCGTTGCAGATGCCAAGCACCAATTTTCCCCGGTTCGCCTCTCGCGCCACGGCCTCCATGACCGCAGAAAAACGCGCGATCGCGCCAGCGCGCAGATAATCGCCATAGGCGAATCCGCCGGGGAGAACAATCAGATCGTACGCTTCCAGCGACGCGACCGTATGCCACACGATGTCGGCGGACTCGCCGATCGCCAGGTTGAGCGCCTTGACGGCGTCCATATCGCAGTTGCTGCCTGGGAACTGAACGACGGCGCACTTCACGGCGTGACCTCCGCAAGTTCGTACGTGTATGTCTCAATGACCGGGTTGGTAAGCAGACGCTCGCACATTCCGCGCACAAGCTCATGCGCCCGCTTCTCATCCGGCGCAGACAATGTCACTTCCATATACTTGCCAATCCGCACATCCTGCACCGCATCATAAGACAGAGCGTGCAACGCATGGGTGACGGCCGCCCCCTGAGGGTCGAGCACACTCCCTTTCAGTGTCACATAAATCTTCGCCAACAGATTCAAGTCACCAAGCCTCCCTAACGCTTGTGGTGGACAGCCTCAGAATGCGAATACGACACACCTCAGCATGCGAAACCGACAGCCTACGCGCGAATCCCAAAAAGAGTCCGCCTCGACTCGCAACGTTCGTCACGCCTCCAGACGGCGCAGAATCTCTCTGTACGCCTCTTCCACCTGGCCAAGATCCCTGCGAAATCGATCCTTGTCCAATTTTTCCATGCTGGCGGCGTCCCACAATCGGCAGGTGTCCGGCGAGATCTCGTCGGCAAGCAGCAGCGACCCATCTGGCAGCAAACCGAATTCGAGCTTGAAATCGACAAGAACCACGCCGCGCTTTGAAAATTCCCTCTGCAGAATGTCATTGATCTGGAGCGCGGTCTCTTCCAGCCATGCCATCTGTTCCATGGTTGCGAGTTCCAGGGCCAGCGCATGCGACCGATTGACCAGCGGGTCGCCGAGATCATCATTTTTATAATAGAACTCCACCACCGGACGCTTCAGCGGAGTGCCTTCCGCAATCCCCACACGCGTCGCCAGAGTGCCCGCCACGATGTTGCGCGTCACGACTTCCAGAGGAATGATCGTCACGCGGCGAACCAGCATTTCGCGCTCCCCTACTGAGTGCAAGAAATGCGTTCGAATGCCCGCTGCGGTCAGGATGCCGAACAGGATTTCACTGATGCGGTTGTTGTAACGCCCCTTACCCTCGATCTGACCGCGTTTCTGCCCATTGAACGCAGTCGCGTCATCCTTGAACTCAACCAGATAGGCGTCCGGGCGCTCTGTTTCATAGACGCGTTTCGCCTTGCCTTCGTAAAGCAAGCGACCTCTCTCCACGACTGTTCCCCCCGACCGGATGACGCATGCGGCGCCTCCGCATTATCGTTCCAAACAATTACTGCTCCTGAATTACTGCTCCAACTCCTGCAAACCGAGCCGTGCAAAGATCATGTCCACATGCTGCAGATGAACGCGGTAGTCGAAACAGGCGGCCAGTTCGTCCTTCTGCAAATGCCGCTGCACCAGCGGTTCCTGCGCCGCCAGTTCGGCGAAGGAACGCTCTTCTTCCCACGCCTGCATGGCCTTCGCCTGCACGGCGTCGTACGCTTCTTCCCGCGCGACGCCATGCTCAATCAGCGCAAGCAGCACCCGCTGCGAATAGATGAGCCCATACGTCTTCTCCATGTTTTTCTTCATCCGTTCCGGAAATACCGTGAGCCCTGCGAGAATGCCGTTCATCTTGTGCAGCAGATAGTGCAGCAAAATCGTGCTGTCAGGCAGAATCACGCGTTCGACGGACGAATGCGAAATGTCCCGCTCGTGCCACAGGACCACGTTTTCGTAAGCGGCGAGCATGTTGCCTCTCATCACCCGCGCCAGTCCGGAGATCTGCTCGCAGGTCACCGGATTGCGTTTATGCGGCATCGCGGAGGATCCCTTCTGGCCTGCCGCAAACGGCTCCTCCACTTCGCGGATCTCCGTTTTCTGCAGACCTCTGATCTCTGTGGCGATCTTGTCGAGCGTTGTCGCAATCAGCGCCAGCGTCGCCATATACTCGGCATGCCGGTCACGCTGCAGCGTTTGCGTCGAGATCGGCGCCGGCTTGAGCCCGAGCCGCTCGCACACCAGCGTCTCGACGCGCGGATCGATGTTGGCGTATGTGCCCACGGCTCCAGACAGCTTGCCGTAGCGGACTGTTTCCGCGGCGCGCTGAAAGCGTTCCAGGTTGCGTGTCATCTCCGCATAATAAAGCGCCAGTTTCAGCCCAAACGTGGTCGGTTCCGCGTGCACCCCGTGCGTGCGGCCCATCATGACCGTGTCTTTGTAGCGCAGCGCCTGCAGGCGCAGCGTCGCCGTAAGCGCCTGCAGTTTAAGAAGCAGCAGTCCGTTTGCCTGACGCAGTTGAAAGCCCAAGGCCGTATCAACCACATCGGTGCTTGTGAGTCCATAGTGCACCCATTTGCGTTCTGTTCCCAGGCTCTCGGACACCGCGCGCGTAAACGCCACAACGTCATGCCGGGTCTCCTGTTCAATTTCCAGCGCCCGCTGCACGTCGACAACCGCATTCTTGCGAATCAGCCGGGCGTCTTCGACAGGAATGACGCCGAGTTCAGCCCATGCTTCACAGGCGGCGATTTCAACTTCCAGCCAAGCCTGATAACGGTTGTCCAGAGTCCAGACGGCGGCCATCTCAGGTAATGAATACCGTTCTATCAAAACGCGCTCCCTCGCTTCCAGACCGTATCGAACACAGTCAGTCCGTGTTATGCTCTCAATAGCGTCTTTTATACGTCTCCAGTCTAACAAGAGATGATAGGTCGGTCAACCAAAAGACGAACGATTTATTTATGGAAATAATAAATGTTCGTGTTTTTCCTGTGCGAACCTTGCAGCAGAGAGGCTGTCGCACGCTGCCAGAACCGCACGGCCGACGATTGGCAGCGGCGCGTTGTTTGACAACCCACCGATCGATTTGTTTAACTTACGGTGACTATCATTTGCAAAGGGGCCTTCTCTGCCGTGAGTCAATTCATCGTGTGCGTAGGTTCCACCGATTGGGAAGGAATCAACCACAGGCCCCAGCATATGCTGCGCGGGCTGGCGGCCGCCGGATGGCGAATCCTCTATGTGAATGCGCCCATCACCTGGCTCTCCCCCTTAAAAAACCGATCGCTGCTGCGGAAATGGGATACGCAGTGGCGCAGCGCAGAAGTGGAGCCCGGCATCCGCGTGCTGGAACCCCCTGTTATCGCGCCGTTCGGCTCCATGTGGCCTCTGGCAAACATCTGGAATCAGAACCGTCTTGCCCGTGCGGTCAATGCGGAACTGGAACGCGCGTCCATCACGTCGTATGTTTTATACTCGCTGCTTCCCGGCGCCGTTGATCTGTTGCCGCTGCTGTCTGGCAAGCACCGTATCCTGTACGACTGCGTGGATGACCATGCGGCGTTCACCGGACTGATCAGCAGGCCCTACGTCGCCGATCTGGAACAGCGCATCACAAAAGAGTCTGACATCGTATTTGCCACTTCGGAAAAACTCGCGGAACGCCTGCGCAGGTATGGAGGTCACCCTCATCTCATGCCAAACGGCGTTCATGTCGATCATTTTGCGGCCACAGACGACAACCGCGAACGTGGTCTGGCATTCCGGAAATCATTGGGTGCGGATGTGGTCGTGGGTTTTGTGGGCGGGATCGCCGATTGGATCGATACGGACATGCTCGCCGAACTGGCGACTTTGCGACCGCAATACACGCTGGTCCTGATCGGTCCCGTGTTTACGAATTTGGGTAAATTTGCGCAGTTGCAAAACGTTAAGCTCATGGGTCCAAAACCATACACGGACCTGCCGTGGATCGTTCAGTCGTTTGCTGTCGGACTCGCCCCTTTTCGACTCAATGAACTGACGGAGAGCGTGAATCCCGTCAAGGTGTATGAATATCTGGCCGCTGGCATCGAAGTGATCGCCACGCCGATGCGCGAACTGCTGCCAATGGCCGACGCGATCCATTTTGCGCGCACCGGCGAAGAACTGGCAGTCGGCATCGACGGCATTGTGGACGGCTCGCGCAAAACTGAACCATCCGTACGCGAGAAAATCGCGCAAGACAACTCGTGGACAAAACGAATCGCGGAAGCAGACCGCCTGTTGCGGGAGGTCATGCAATAGGCTCACGCGCGACCCAGTCTATCTGCTCACAACCCGCCTGTCTGTCTGCTCAGCCAACCTGCAGGTCGCCTGCAACCTGCTGTTCGCCCGCGACCGCGCAGGCCGTCTCATAGATCATCGCGATCTCGTCGCACGCCGAGTATTTTTTGCAGTGGATGCAGTCTTTCCAGATCTTCTGTTGCAGACCGCGCATATCGACGACGCGAAATCCGCAGCGCAAAAAAAATGCTTCCCGATACGTGAGCGCAAGCACCCTTGGCACCTCCAGACGCTGCGCCTGATCAAGCAGCGTATCAACGATCATTCTGCCATAGCCGTTCCCCTGCGCATTTTGCGCCACCGCAAGCGACCGGATCTCCGCCAGGTCATCCCCGAGTATGTGGAGCGCGGCCGTTCCCACCACCTGACCGGACTCCTCAACCACCACAAAGGAGAGCAGCCCTTCGCAAACAGACTGTCTGGAACGCGGCAGCAACAACCCCTGTTCTGCATAATCCCGCAACAGCGCCACGATCGCGTCAACATCACCTAATTTCGCGGACCGAATCACCCTGTTCACACTCCTGGACATAAAATTTCATCAAGTCGTATACTCGCTATTGATCCGTACATAATCATGCGTAAGATCGCATGTGAAGAACCGTAACGCGCAGGCGCCCGTTCCGAGCGCGATATCCACAATGAGTTCAGGCTGCGCCATAAGCTCGCGGGCAGTGGCGTCCGGCACAGACAGAAATGTGTCATTTTGAAAGACCGGTTCACCGCCGATCGCCACCCGCAACTGACTCCAGTCAAACTCTGCGCCAGCGCGTCCGATTGCCGAAACGATTCTCCCCGGGTTAAAATCCTCGCCGAAGAATGCGGTTTTAACAAGCGGCGATGTCGCCACCACAGACGCCACCCGTTCCGCGTCCTGTTCCGTGGCAGCCCCTTCGATCCGAATCTCAATGAACTTGGTCGCGCCTTCCCCATCTTTTATAATCATCCTGGCGAGCGTCTCGCAGGCTTCCGTAAGCGCCGTGCAAAAGCTCTCATAGGCCTGCGTGCCCTCACGGATCACAGACGCCGCCCGTTGTCCGCCCGCGCCAGGGAACTGCGCGGATCGCGCCAGCAGAATCACGCTGTCGTTGGGGCTCGTGTCCCCATCGACTGAGATGGCATTGAATGTGGTCTTGACAGCCCGCTGCAAAGCCGCTTGCAAGGCGACAGGATGGACAGTCGCATCGGTCGCCAGCACGCTGATCATCGTCGCCAGCCGGGGATGAATCATGCCTGCTCCCTTGGCCACTCCGCCTATTTTATGGTGGATTCCATCCGCCTCAAAAGAGGTCACTGCTGTTTTCGCAAATGTGTCCGTTGTCATCATTGCTTTGGCCGCTGTCAACCCTGCCGCAAAGCTTGAACTCGCAGACGCCGCCAGAGCCGGCAGTTTGTCGACAAAGCGTTCAGCGCGCAGAGGAACGCCAATCACGCCTGTATGCAGGACAACAACCTCATCGGCGCGGCACCCCAGCAACTCGCCCAAGCTCGCCGCCAGCAACTCCGTATCCGCTCGCCCCGCCGCTCCCGTTCCTGCGTTCGCATTGCCGCTGGTGACAAGCACCGCCTTGACCCCTGTTCCACCGTGCAAACGATCTAACGCGCTTTCAACGCAGGCGCTCCGGAAGCGATTTGTCGTGAACACGCCGGCCATGACTGACGGCTGCTCGCAGACAAACAGCGCGGCGTCGTGTTGCCCATTGCGTTTGATGCCAATGGCCCCGCCGGAGCAAGAAACGCCCGGAACCTCAGCCAATCCTGCCGCCATCCGTTCCTCTGCGTCCACGGGCAGTCCCCTTCCCTGCGCATCCTTGTTGTTCCACCGCAGCGGACTCCTCAATACGACGAGTACACCCATTTATGCGCCTCATTACTATACACAATCGCTTATATTTATGCAATACTTTTGGCCGTTATGGCAGATCGTCGGAGAAATCTGCATGAGTTGCGGAAACGCTGAAAACGCCTCTGCAATGTCCTATACTAGACAGGAAAGACAGGGAACCTAGATGGCCGAGATCGGCGACCGCTTTGCTTCAGCGGTTCACGCTGCGCGTCAAATAGGCAGTTCAACGAAAAGAGTGAGGGAAAATTGCATCCATTGCGCATGAGGTATGGACCCATCGCGGTCATCATCGCAGTCCTGGCATTGATTGCGGGGGTAACGGTGTGGCGGCTGTATCATACAAATCCACCTTTTCAAAACCTCTTGAAAGCGGAAATTGTAATACCCTCCAATACTTTCAACGCCTCACCCGCCAATCCTCCTGACAAACACCTGACCGTCCTGACAGGCAGCGGCGCCCGCGTGCAGCTTGGTCCGCAACTGCTCCCCGCAGTGATCGCCGCATACTGGTGTCCACACTGTCAGCGCACGCTCGTATTGCTGGACCGCAATCAAAAGAGTCTCAAACGGTTGCCGATTGTGATCAGCACCGGGTATGCACAAGGCACCACGCTCGCGCAGGCGAAGAGTCTGTCAGCGCAGGAGGTCGCCAGTCTTCATTTGCAGGGATTTCATGTATACTATCTGCTGCACAACTGGCGTTCAACAGTCACGGAATTCCCGACCCTGCTTTTTCTGCGCAACGGCCGGTGGATGCAACTGTACGGCGAACACACCCTCGCGGTGTGGCGCAAAGCGATTGGTCCTTAGCTTATGAACTGATCGCCACGGCCCGGCCAGTCTCCGCAGACTGCACCGCCGCCAAAATCACCTGCAAGGAGGCCATGCCTTCGGCACCTGGTATGGCGGACTCGCGATCGCTAAAAATCGCGTCCACAAATTCGTCCACGACGCCGCTTGTCGTCTGGCTCTGATTCGTCGCCACCTGTCCGGCCTCGATGCGTTCCACGCCGCCGTCATCATGGTGCACGATCACCTGGTAGACAGGATCGGCCGCGATGTGCATGACGCCATGCTCGCAGTACAGATGTGTACTGTTGTCTTCCGGGGAATGAAAGGTCCAGCTCGCCGTGAGCGTACCCAGCGCACCGGAGCGCATCCGCAGCACACAGACAGCGTTGTCTTCGACGTCTCCCGGTTTCTCCAGCGTCGCTGCGAACGCGGCTACGCTTTCCACTTCGTCTTCCAGCAGCCAGCGGATGAGATCGGCTTTATGCACACCGAGGTCGCCCAAAGCGCCAACAAACGCCTCGGATTTACGGAAAAACCAGGAATCCGCCCCATCGATCGACCACCGTTCCGGACCACCGTGCGAAAATGCGGTCTGAAATGTCAGAACAGCTCCCAGGCGACTGCTGTGCAGAACCTGCTTTGCCTTCACATGAGCGGCCATAAACCGCTGATTGTGGGCAATCATGAGCAGTTTGTCCGCAATGCGGGCGGCGTCGACCATCGCCTGCGCTTCAGCGCGGGAAGTCGCCATGGGTTTCTCACAGAGCACATGTTTCCCCGCCTGCAGCGCAGCCACTGTAACTTCTGCATGCAGATGGTTGGGAAGACAGACACTCACAGCCTGAATCTCCGGGTCCTGCAACAACGACTGATAATCGGCGTGCGCATGCGCTTCATATGTTGCGGCCAGCTCCCTGGCGCGCGGTTCCACAATATCGCACACGGCCCGGATGTTCGCCCGCGGATTTGCGGCGTATTCTGGAAGATGGCGGTGGCGGGCTATACTCCCGCAGCCGATGACGCCAATTTGTAAACGACTCACTCCGTTTGCCCCCTCATATCAGCTCTCGCCGGGTTCCCTGCATGGCCCCTGTACGTCTGCCGCTACTCCCATTCGATGGTCGCCGGCGGTTTGGACGTAATGTCATACACGACCCGATTCACGCCCGCCACCTCATTGCAGATCCGGTTCGACATCACCTGCAGCACCTCATAAGGAATGCGGGCGAATTCTGCGGTCATGCCATCGCGGGATGTGACCGCACGGATGGCGACAGTCGCAAAATAGGTGCGCTCATCACCCATCACGCCAACACTGTGCGAATCCGTCAGCACCGCGAAATACTGCCATATTTCATGATTTAACCCGTGACGCACTACTTCCTCGCGGACGATGGCGTCCGCCTGCTGCAACATGACGATGCGCGGGGCCGTAACTTCTCCAATCAGGCGAATGGCCAATCCGGGCCCCGGAAATGGCTGGCGCCACACAAAATCATGCGGCAGGCCGAGCTGTTCCCCAAGTGCTCTGGCCTCATCCTTGAACAGGGCGCGCAGCGGCTCAATCAGTTGAAACCGCATGTCACTCGGCAAGCCGCCCACATTGTGGTGTGATTTAAT
>JAKADD010000029.1 GCA_021820825.1 Bacillota bacterium | reverse complement strand
AACCCACGAACCTGGCGCGTTTGCGGGTGAAAACACAGCCCACGTGTTGCCGTGCGCTCCCCCCTGAAAGACAATGGCAAGCGCCAAACCGAGAATGATTGCCGTTTCAATCGCGCCGAGCACCAAATCGACGCGCGCTGATGAACGAATGCCGCGCACGGCCAGATAAGCAATGGCGGCTAACGCAAAGAGCGCGAATACCATCCACGATATCGTTGTTCCGAACAACTGAGCGATAAATCCTTGCGCAAAATAGCCAAATACAAGCAAATTGGATGGCAACGCCAACCCGTAAGCGAGCCAGAGCATCCATCCGGATAGAAAACCAAATACTTTACCAAACCCCATCGTATTAAACGTATAAGCAGCACCCGATGATGCGAATCGCTTCGCAAAGTGCAGGATTGAAGCCGCTGTCAAAAACGCGGCAATCATGGCAAACACAAAAGCTAACGGAACAGCCGTACCGGTAAATTGGGCCATCGCTTGCGGAAGAAACAAAACACTCGCCGCTGGCGCCATATTGCCAAATGAGATAGCGAATGCGCCCCAAAAACTGATGCTGCCCGCGCGCAGCGGCGGTCCGTTTGATGCGGTTTCCAGCGCCATCTTGTGATTCATCCCCTTAGTCGTGATCCCACGCAGTGTGATAATAATAGACTAAAGTACGAAGTCCGAACTCAAACTGTCGCAATTCCAGGTGTTCATCTTCCGCGTGAACCTGGTCGGACGGCAGGCCAAAGCCAAGCAACACAACCTGCGCCTGTAACTGCTCAGCAAAATCCGCCACCACAGGAATCGAGCCACCCATGCGAATTGTGGAGGCTGGCTTTGAAAACCCGTATAAGAGCGCCGCAAGCGCATGCCTGTGCGCCTTTTCATCGCCGGCGACCGACCATGCGCGCGCTTCGTCCAGGCGCGTCAAACGCAGCTTTACACCTCTTGGCGCAGCCTGATTCAGATGCTGTTCAAGCGCCGCCGCGATGTCCTCTGGATCTTGTCCTTGCACGAGGCGAGCCGTCACGGTGGCGCGGGCCGCCTTAGGGATAATCGTACGCGCCGTTTCCGTACAATCGCCTGCCAAAAACGCGTTCACATCCAGAGTTGGCCGTGTCCAGATTCGTTCCAGCGCACTGTATCCCGATTCGCCAAACAACTCTGAAACGCCGAGTTGTCGGGCCAATTCCTCCTCAGGCGGCGTCGCCTGACGGAGCCGCGCCCGCTCGTTCATCGGAAGTTCTTCGACATCCTTATAAAAATTCGCGACAGCGACTCGCCCATCTTCGTCGTGCAGGCTGGCAAGCAGTCGCGCCAACGCATGCGCAGGATTATGTACGAGTCCGCCATATCCCCCGGAATGAAGGTCGGCGACAGGCCCTTCGACCTCTACCAGAAGCCCGCAAAAGCCGCGCACACCCACGCATAATGCAGGTTCATCCGGTGACATGAAAGGAGTATCCGAAATAACGACGGCGTCCACGCGCAAATCGAGCGTAATCTCTTCACCCATCTGAGTTGTGGCCGAAGCCAACCCATCCTCTGTGACGCGTAAAAGAAGCGACCGCAGTTCGGCGCTCCCGGTTTCTTCCTCGCCCTCAATCAAAAAGATGATATTGCACGCCGGAGATAGGCCCGTCTTTAAAATAGCTTCTATCGCCTTGACATGTAAAAACAGTTGCCCCTTATCGTCACTCGCGCCCCGCCCGTAAATCGCACCGGAACGAATCTGCGGCGAGAAGGCCGGAGCCGTCCAGCGCTCCTCCGGCCCAGAAGGTTGAACATCGTAGTGGCCATAGACAAGGACTGTCGGCGCATCCACCGCCTGTTTCCACTCCCCGTACACGAGCGGCGCTCCTTGCGTCTGCAACACCTCCACGCGCTGCAATCCGGCGTCGCGCAACATCTGCGCAGAGTAGTCCGCCGCTTCCTGAAGTTGATCGGCGCCCGCCGGGTCCAGACTGATGCTTGGAATACGCAAAAAGCGAAATAATTCCTCCATATGACGCTCGCGATGTTCGTGTAAATACGCCACCGCATCCTCTAACACGCGATCCCTCCTCCAAAGCCCCAAACAAGCGCTCACGCGGTCAGAATACCACGACTATTCAGTTCGTTGACTTCCTCCTCCGCGTGAATGCGGTGGATTCCCTCCTGCCATCAGGAGCCCTATAGCACTCCTTGGATCGATTTCTCATCCTTGCGTCAGAACCGACTCCCCGATGTTAGACGAGCTGCGTGCCATGTCACCGTCGCGTTCTTCATGGTTCCGTCAATGGTGCGCGACTGGCGAAACTTCACCCAGCCAATCTTGGGCACAAACACCTTTGGGAAGACGTTTCGGCCATCTCGGTCTTTCGTCATCCGATCGAGCTTGATTTGCTTGGCGTCCGGGTAGCGAAGACCAGCTTCGTTCCGATCTTTTTTCTTGAAGGCCGGGAACTGCGCCGCCAGAGTGTCAGCAGTCGCGCCAATTCTCCGTATGACAACAAGGGATAGCCAGCTTCCAGTTGCCCCTTTTGCAGCGCAGGGGCTTTGTTCCATACAGAGCGCATACACCCTTGATATCGTGAGAACTTGCGGGCCTGCTCGTCCGTGGGTTCCAAGCGAAAGCGGAACGCCTTGAGAATCTTCATAAGTATATGATACATTTGGTCTATGAACCCGTCAAATGATATTCGGACCGGAAGACACTGTGTATTTAACCTGCACGTTCACTTGGTCTTTGTCACCAAATACCGCCGTGGCGTGTTTACAAAAACAATCTTGGCGGACATGCGCCAGGTCATGGCTTCCGTCTGCCGCGATTTTGAGGCTGAGTTAGTCGAGTTTGACGGAGAGGACGATCATGTGCATCTGTTGGTCAACTATCCGCCCAAAGTGGCGATCTCCACTTTGGTCAACAGTCTGAAGGGCGTCTCCAGTCGCCTGATTCGGCAGAAGAACGATCCAGAGATCCGTCAGAAACTATGGGGCGGACATCTCTGGTCACCCAGTTACTTTGCGGGGAGCTGCGGCGGAGCACCCCTATCCATGATTCAGCAATACATTGAGAGCCAAAGGACTGAGGGCCAAAGGACACCGCAGCGACGCGCCTAACCTCTCCCTGAAGGAAGCGGTTCGCGGCGCTAAAGCGAGATCAACAATGAAGATACGCCGCCGAAATGAGTCTTTGTTAAACTTTCGGGCAGATTGTTAGTTGAACACAGATCCAGGTCTTTGAATAGCATGATTTTTGGAGTCAGACCTTGGAGGAGTCACCTGTGGACTATGCTGTTTCACTGAAGCTCCCCTAAGAGAAGAGCATTGACATCTGCCCGATGTACTGCAACATCCAACTCTATGAGCGAATCCGGACTCAGGTGAGTGAGGCGCTCCGTCTCGTCAAATGCATTGTTGAGCGCACTGTGGATCGAACGGGCCGCTTGCAACGTCAGCGCTTCGGTTAGATACCAGAGTAACTCATGAAGTTGCCGCATAATCGGGAACACATCGAACATTTGCTTCGCCGATCCTTGGTCTTGCCGCCAGTCGCATCCTTCGAAAGTGACCTGGGCAACCTTTTGTCCCGCGCCGAAGCAGTCATAAACTGTACAACCTCGAAAGCCGAGTTCTCTGAGGTTATTATGGATTCCGCAGCGGAAGTCCGATTGCAGATTACGGCAGGGCTGACCAGCGTCTTTGTCGATGGCAAAGTCCACAGAAGCTGCGAACGGCAGCTCGACACAACATAAGCCAAAGCAGTTCTCGCAGTCAGCTTGCAATCTGAGGTGATTCGTTTCGTGGAAGGGCGCCAAATATTCGCGATTCTCAGGCAATCGTAGTTCTCCCCTGTCTTCATCGTCTATCTGTACTTGTATAGACCCCATGATTGCACGCTTCCTGCAACTTGGCGGAAGCGACCGCCGTACTCCGCCAAACACGCGTTGAAGCATCATGCACGCTGATCAAGTTTGGGTTTGGCTTACAGAGCGCGGTCGAGGAGATCCATGATATGCACGGCTTCCATCTGCCCCTGGAGACCAGACCGAATGATGCCTTCTTTCATTTGCAGCAGACAGCCAGGATTTGCGGTGACAATCAAGCGAGCTTTCGTGTGTTGCACGTCTACCATCTTGTCGTCCAGGATGTCCATGGACATGTCGAAATTCGTGATGTTGTAGATCCCGCCAGACCCACAGCAACTGTCCGGATGACTCATCTCAACAAACTCTATCCCTGGAATGCTTTGGATGAGTTGGCGCGGTTGATTGCGGACGCCTTGCCCATGCGCCAAGTGGCACGAGTCTTGGTAGGTGACGCGCACATGCAATGGCTTATGAAATGTTAACGGAGGCAGTTCAAACAGCAATTCGTTGGCGTCTCGCACCTTCGCGACAAAGGAATCGGCGCGCTCTTTCCACTCTGAATCGTTGGCAAACAAGTGGCGGTAGTCCTTCAAGGCGGCCCCGCATCCCCCGGCATTATTGACGACGAAGTCGACGCTCGCCCGCTCGAACGCTTCTATGTTGCGCTTTGCCAGATCTGTGGCGCCTGACTTCTCGCCAGAGTGCGCATGCAGGGCGCCGCAACACGCCTGTTCCTCCACAAAGACGACGTCGCAGCCAGCCTTGCCAAGCAAGCGCGCCGTGGCCTGGTTCGTTTCATAGAACATTTCGTCCATGATACAACCTGTGAAGAAGCCGATTCTCGGGATAGACTTCCATGGCGCTTGCGCGCCACCAACAACCGGGATGAAAATTCGCCTGCGTTCTTTCCTCTTTAAAGGTGACGCGACCTTGTCCACCGCATGCTGCATCTCCGCAATTTCTCTGGGCAAAATATGAATTAATCCCGTCTTGTTGGCCAGTTTTTGCAGACCCAATGCCTGTGCGATCCATAACGCGGTTCCGAAAATCCGAATGCGTTTCGGGTGCAGAAACACGTTCCTGAGGATCAGTTTCCGCATCAAGGACGGTTTGCCTTGACGCGTTTTGTTGTCCTCAATCACCTCGCGTGCCGTTTCAATCAATTTTCCGAACGCGACCCCGGATGGGCAGGCCGTTTCGCATGCTCGGCAACCCAAACAAGCATACATATTTTTCTCAAACTCCGCGTCGAGGGAGAGTTTTTCTTCTGCAACCCCTTTCATCAGGGCAATGCGGCCACGCGGACTGTACGTCTCAAGACCCGTTTGTAAATAGGTCGGACAGGTCGGCAAACAGAAACCGCAGTGCATGCAGTTTTGCAACTCAGCCATGTCAAACTTGTCGAGCAGCGCGTCACGGGCGCCGGCGGCTGGCGCAGGCGGCGCTTCTGTACGCGCTTGCCGCGTTGGGTCCAAGAGCGGGTCCAAGCGATCTTGCGTTTTGGCAGTCATGATTGTCTCACCACGATTCTTCGCCGGTCCCGCTTGGCAAACACTTTGCCCGGATTCAGGATGTTGTTCGGATCAAATGCGGCTTTCAAGCGTTCCATGAGTTCAATCCCACCCTCGCCCACCTTCAGGTGCAGGTACTTGGACTTTGTCATCCCGACGCCGTGTTCGCCCGTGATGGTGCCGCCGAAGCGAATGGCTGCGTGGAAAATTTCCTCAAAGGCCTGTTCGACGCGCTCGATTTCTTCGTGGTCGCGTTCGTCGGTCATGCAGGTGGGGTGCAGGTTGCCGTCTCCCGCGTGGCCAAACGTACAAATCTGCAGATTGTACTTACTCGCGACCCGCTCGATCTCCTGCACCATTTCAGCCAGTCTCGCACGGGGCACGGTGGCGTCTTCCAGGATAGTCGTGGGACGCAGCCTGGACAGGGCGGACAGCGCGGCGCGGCGTGCGGTGAGCAGTTTGGCGCCTTCCTCCATCGTCGCGGCCATGCGTACCTCCGCTGCGCCTGCCCGGCGGGCAATGTCTGCAATCTTCTCGATGTCTTGCACGACCTGCGCCTCAGCGCCGTCCTGTTCAATCAGGAGCATGGAGGCCATGTCGAGCGGCAGGCCAAGTTTGGCGAAGTCGTCCACGACCTTCATGGTGGCCTTGTCGAGAAACTCGATAGTCGCTGGGATGATCCTGGCTGCGATGATTTGCTCGACGATCCGTGCGGCGTCCACCAGATTGCGACAGTAGACGACCAGGGTACGCTTCGTCGCCGGGAACGGGAGCAGTTTCACCGTAATTTCGGTGATCACCCCGAGCGTTCCTTCTGACCCGACCATCAATCGGGTGAGGTCATACCCTGCGACGTCTTTGACATTCTTCCCTCCGGAACGCAGGACTTCGCCTGTTGGCAGGACGTATTCCAGCCCCATGACGTAGTCTTTTGTGACGCCATACTTCAGTCCGCGCATTCCCCCGGCGCCTTGCGCCACATTGCCCCCGATCGTGGATATGCGCATGCTCCCTGGGTCCGGGGGATAAAACAGGCCGACCGCTTCCACCGCCGTGTGAAAATCTGCGGTAATCACACCCGGCCCCAAAGTGGCGGTGAGGTTCTTCTCGTCGATCTCGTAGATCTGGTTGAATCGGTTCATGTTGAGCACTATCCCGCCTTGCACGGGGATGGTTCCACCAGCCAGGTTGGTTCCTGACCCGCGCGCAATGACCGGAATCCGGTGTTCATTCGCCATTTGCAAGATCGTGGAGACTTCTTGCACAGAAACGGGAATGATGACGGCGTCCGGAACGGACTGCAACAGAGGAGTTGCATCGTACGAGTAGGCGTGCAATTCGTTCGGGCTGTCCAAAAACCACTTCTGGCCGACCACGGAAATGAATTGTTGACGTAGATTTTCAGTCAGCATGAAGCATTGTCGCCTCCCACGGCAAAATAAATCAGGTCGTCAGATGAATATATTCTCACTGTACCACGAAGGAGTAAAAATGAGTAGAATAACAATAAGATGCTGTCTACAGAATGTTGGAGGCCAACATGGGGCTGAACCGGAAAAACTATGAGATTGTCGCGGACGAACTGATTCAGATGATTGCCTCCGGCGTCATTAAGCCGGGGAACAAACTCGAACCGATTGAGAACCTGGCCAAGCAGTACCGCGTTGGCAGGTCAACCATACGGGAAGCTCTCAGCCTGCTGAAGGCCAGGGGCATGATTGAATCCGTGCAGGGCGACGGCACCTACGTGACTGACAAAAAAGTGCACGGCCTGGAACTTGCGCAGAGTCCGTCTCTGACCAGCGCAACAGAACTGTTGCAGTTTCTGCAGGTCCGCAAGATTGTGGAAGTCGGCTGCATCGGTTTGGCGACACAATTTCGAACCCAGGAGAACATAAACGAATTGGGTTTGGTGATTCAGCAAATGCAACACTCGATGGGAAATGAAGAGGTAAGCCAGGTATACGATGTGAACCTTCACCTGGCCATCGGTCGCGCCACGCAAAATCCACTGCTAGAAAAGATGATGGAAAACATTTCTGGCGCCATGATACGGACCATCCGCGAGACCCGCAAACTGTGGATGTACAGTGAACGCGAGTCGGCGGCGCGGTTGTTTGAGGAACATCGGCACATGGTTCAAGCCATCGAGGAGCGTGACCGCCAGACCGCGACTGATATCATGTCCCATCACCTGGACAAGGTTGCCGCAGTGGTATCAACAGTTGCCTCATTTGATGATCAAATGTAGACTTTACCCGTTGTTTGTCTGACCTTTTTCTCACACCTGCGAGTGGAGAACGCTTGAGATTGGGCGTTCTTATTGGCGTGTACTCTTCCCCCTGTTCGGCAAGCCGCGTCCTCAGCAAACGCATGGCCGTCAACCGTGCACCCCCGGATCGCGACAAAGAGCGACCCGGACCGGACCTGACGTGAATCCGCCGTGAGATACATAATCTCCGGATCTTCCGAACCGATTCGGCGATACTTCACGAGGGGTTGCACTACATGCGAAAGTCTCATCAAATCGCCTCCCGTCCACAATCTGAGATCCTCCCGCCTCAGTCCATGACGCCCGTAGACCCCGAATATTTACCCGTGCACCGCCGAAAATCCCGGCGCTCCGTCAAAGAAATAGAGGTTCTCCGTCTTGATGTTGTCAAACCCCGCCTCCGTTACTCGCTTAAGCAGTTCCACCACCTGTCCGGGCGCCACGGCTTCCCCCTCCTTGCCCAGAAACCGGCACCGCCAGTGATCCGTGCAGAATGTCTCTGGCAATCCGTCCGGCCAGACCTTTACGCCCCGGTTCGTGATGACCCGCAATTGCAAGGGGCCCACCGCTACCTGACTGAGCGCGCTGCCAAGGTCATTTGGAGAACCCTGCTCCCAATCCAGAAACACATCGACGCCCACGAGGCGTTTTTCCGCCTTTTTGTGATGCGCATTCTTTCGCCACAGCGACATGGACTGTGCCGCCTTATACGAGACGGGCTTGAGCACTTTGGGCGCTTCCTCCAAACGATGGATGACCGCAGCGGCGAACTCGGTTGTGCCGACCTTCTGCCGACTGACCCCTTCTTTGAAAATGTCGTACGTATGAACGCCGTCCTCCATCGTCTTCAACCAAGCGTTGTGCACCCGCGTGGCGACCTCGGATTGGCCGATATGGACCAGCATCATGACCGCCGCGAGCAACAACCCCGACGGATTCGCGAGATTTTGCCCTGCGCGCCGCGGCGCCGAGCCGTGAATGGCCTCGAACATCGCGCTCTGCTCCCCGATATTGGCCGACCCCGCCAGCCCCACCGACCCGGCAATCTGCGCCGCCACGTCGGACAGCACATCGCCGTACAGGTTCGGCATGACGATGACATCGAAGTTTTCTGGTGTATCCGCCAGCTTCGCTGCGCCGATATCGACAATCCACGTTTCGTTTTCAATGTCCGGGTATTCTGCGGCAATCTCGTCGAATACCTTGTGGAACAGCCCGTCGGTGAGCTTCATGATGTTGTCCTTGACAAAACAGGTCACCTTTTTACGGTTGTTGGCGCGCGCGTATTCGAACGCGTAGCGGATGATCTTTTCCGATCCCGGACGCGTGATGAGCTTCAGGCACTGGTACACCTGATCCGTTTGCCGATGCTCAATTCCCGCGTACAGGTCCTCCTCGTTTTCGCGGACGATGACCACGTCCATGACCGGGTGCTTGGTACGGACAAACGGATGGTAGGACACGCTCGGGCGGACGTTGGCGTACAGTCCCAACGCCTTGCGAATCGTAACGTTCAGGCTCTTGTAGCCCCCGCCCTGGGGTGTCGTAATGGGCGCCTTGAGAAACACCTTGGTCCGCCGCAAGGTATTCCACGCACCAGGCTCCATTCCGGTTTCGACGCCGCGCAGATACACCTTTTCGCCGATTTCAACCGTCTCGATCTCGATATTGGCCCCGGCTGCCTGAATGATGTTCAGCGTGGCCTCCATAATTTCTGGCCCGATGCCGTCTCCGTGGGCAACGGCGATAGGGGTTCGTTGTATCATGGTCACATTCTCCATTCTGTTGACTCACTGATTTACTCACTCTGTTCCAAAAACCTGCTGCCTCCGCACGTAGGACAGATCACGTAACCGATTCCGCCGCACTTGCGGCAAGACTCCTGTTGCATTTGAGGTCTTCGATTCGTCAGGCATGAAGCGGCAATACCCGTGTACCCATCTCCTCGATCAGAAATCCCTGAACTCGAATGGATTCCGGCAGCAGAGGATGTTCCCTCAGCAGACGCACCGAGTTCAATACCGCCGACTCAGGAACCGAACAGACTCCCAACCATAACTCTGGATCCACGCCATGAACATGACGAAGCAGATAGTTCAGCGTTCTCATGATATCCGTTGGCACTCCTGCACCCAGTACGATGGAACTGCTCCCCGCTGGAGCGCCTTCTTTCGACCCGGAAGGACCCGCTTCTGCCACCACATAGATATCCCGAAGGGAAGGACAGCGATGGACAATCATCAAGACACTGCGCATCAGAGACCCGTATGGATCCCACAACAGCGCCCCTTCACAGCGAAACCACAGTCCTGTTCCAGGACAACCCAAGCCCAGTTCCACCGCCTGCTCCTTGTCCGGCCAAACCCCTCCGATTATGAGCGCCTCGCAACCGTCGAGGTTCGAATTGAGCGATGCTTCCTTGCGGTCATTCCCGATCCCCGCAATCCCGTTCGCGCTGTGTGCACTCATCGTCATCATCCCCTCCTCCTCTTCTCTCGTGTGCCATCACGCAGATTCCGTTCACGGACGGCCCGCCAGCGTCCTACGCAGCGGTCCTACCACGTAACACGACCCGGTGATGAGCAGCAGTTCCCCTGCCCGCAGCATCCGACGGGCCTCTGCGAGCGCCTTCTCCAGTTCCGGTTCGACAACGGCCGCCAGGGTCTGTGGAAGTTTCGCCGCCAGACAAACGGCATCCAGGGCGCGGGCATTCCTGGGCGTGGTCACCACAGCGGCGCGCATATGCGGCAAGAGCTGCCGGATGGATTGATCGACCTCTTTGTCCGCCAACATCCCCAACACAACCACCGCCTTGCGCCCTGGAAAATACTCACTCAAGGTTGCCGCCAGGGCCGCCATACTGGCTTCGTTGTGAGCGCAATCCAGCACCACAGGAACAGACGCATCGGCATCCCATACCTCGAAGCGCCCTGGCCATCTGGCACTGCGCAACCCCTCCCTGATAGCCTCATCGGAGAGCGGCAGCCCCTGCCGACGCGCCGCCTCCAGGGTCTCCAGAACCACAGTCGCGTTTTGCGCCTGATGGCGGCCGAGCAGAGACAACTCCAGACCTTGATACGCCGTTCCCGCCACCCGCAGGTCAACCCGTTGCCCGTGCAAGGAAGCGGAATGGGTGAGTACGGCGGACCGGGCGTCGATGAGCGGCACGCCCGTCTCCTGCGCCTCCTGGCGCAGGACGCGCTGCGCCTCGTCCGACGCGCCCGTGATACAGGGAACACCCGGCTTGATGATTCCGGCCTTATTCCAGGCAATCTGCTCAACGGTTCGGCCCAGCACGTCCGTGTGATCCAGCGACACGTTGGTGACGACTGTCACCAACGGGCGTTCCACCACGTTTGTCGCGTCGTAGCGACCGCCCATGCCCACTTCCAATACCAGCGCATCGACACTCTCTTCGGCGTAGTGCAGGAAGGCCAGAGCCGTCGTCACCTCAAATTCCGTCGGCTGTTCGAAGCCTTCGACAGCCATCTCCTCAACCGCCTGTTTGACCCGCTCGACCAGTCGAGCCACGGCAGATTCGGAAATGGGCCGCCCCTCCACCTGAATGCGCTCACGAAAGAGTTCCAGCGCCGGTGAGGTATACAGACCGGTCTTGTAGCCGCCCGCCCGCAGTACCGCCTCAATCATGCTGCTCACTGAACCCTTGCCGTTGGTTCCTGTGATGTGGAAGACGTGAAAATTTGCTTGATGCGGGTTCCCCAGACGGCGCAACAACTCGACCGTGCGCTCCAGCCCAGGTCGGATACCGAAACGGCGCAACGAACGCAGATAGGTGACAGCTTCCCTATAAGTCGTCGCTGTTTCCCCCCTCTTCTTCATGGTTCCAGGTTCCAAACGCCGATCTCCATCCGACAGAGTTGGCATCCGGCAGAACTAGCATCTGGCAAAAAGGCCGATCCGCGCAGCGAACGATTCTGCTACACAAGCTGCTCGTTGCTCAACTGCTCAAGCTGCACATGCTGGTGCAGCTTGTCGCTGGACGCGCACACCTATGGATTGCACCAGGAGCAATTTCCGGGAGGAGCGACACGCAGACCGTCGCTCCGGGGGCCAGTTTCGCGGTACTCACAACGCGGACAGCCATGAATCTCGGCGCGCATCAGTTCCGTTTCGCCGCCGCACCATTCGCACGGCAGACCCCTGACCACGTCAACCAACCCCCACCCCGGCGCCCGGCATTCCGGGCAGAGGGTTGCAAGTCGGCGACCGAGTCCCAGCGCGACCTCACGAAGCACCAGCCGTCTGGTCGGATTCATATGTGCGCGCATGTCCGTCTCCACATGCGCCAGGCCATCTTCCGAGGCGGAGGCGCAGCGCGCCAAGGCTTCTTTCAGCGCTGCGAACTTCGTAATCCCCTTAAACAAGAGTTCCGGTTGCAGTCCGGAGTTCGGCCTGACGATCAACCCGTGCGAGGGAAAGCGCGCCCGCGCGAGAAAATCCTTCAGGTCATCGAACGTCCTGGCCGCATCGTGGGCAAAGTTCGTTTTGGGGCTGAGAATCTGTTCCACAACCTCGATGCCCAAATCATCATCGACGAACCCCAGAAGCTCATGATCTGCGGGAACAAA
>JAKADD010000028.1 GCA_021820825.1 Bacillota bacterium | reverse complement strand
GGACCAGGTTGATACGAATGTCTTGACGAGCGACGCCGTGGATAAGCAGTCTGGGGTGGCGCCCTTCAAGCACACGGCGGTGCGGATTGAGCCAGTCCGGACCTGATAACCGGGCAAAACGGCGAATGCTACGGCAATGGCGTCGTGGATGACAGCGCAGCCCGCCTTATCGCGTGTTTTGCATGGACTGCGCGAATGTCTGGCGCCAGCAGCGTCGGAACAGTCGCAAAGCCATAGCCTGCTGCGCGCAGGCGATGAATGATGACAGGAAGAGCGGCCACGGTTCCCGTCAGAATCTCTTTGTCGTTGCCTGCGCAGTGCTGCAAAATGATGGCGCCTGGCCGTACGTTGGAAAGCACGTTTTTGACCACCTGTGCAGAAGGAATGCTGCGCCAGTCGCTGGAGTCGACGGACCAGTTGACCACGGTATAACCCATGCTCCCCAATTGCGTGATGACCTGGCTGTCAACACTGCCGTATGGTGCGCGAAAGTACCGCGTATGGCAGCCAGTTGTGCGGAGTAATTCGCGATCGGTTGAGGTGACTTCCCAGTTTCGCGCCTGTCTGTCCATCGTGCGCAGGTTGCGGTGATCAAAACTGTGGTTGCCAAGCGCATGGCCTTCCCGAACGATCCGCAGCGCGACATCCGGATATCGTCGCACCTGTGATCCCAGCACGAAAAACGTGGCATGCACACCTTCCCGTTTCAGAATATCAAGAATCTGCACTGTATAGCGTGCGTCAGGCCCGTCGTCGAATGTCAGGGAAACCTGCATGCGGGGCGGTCCTTGGCGTGCGAACACATGTGGGAACAGACGAACATAGTCCGGACGGTCGGCGGATCTGGTCGCCGCCGCGTATGTCACAGTTCCGGACGCGGCGAACATACTGACCGCCAGCACTCCTGTCAGCAGCGACACAAGAGACGGTTTTTGCATGAGGAACCTCCTGAACGTGGCGCAGACGCGTGCTGCATCTTGTCCTGTAGGATATCCAGCAGTGAACTGTCTTAGCAGCGCATTCAGTTCTTCTTGTTCAATTCTCCATGTGCGGATTCAGTTCGGCAAGGAGACGTTCCAACTGATCGGCGAATTGCCTGTCATCCTCGCCGGTTCGGGGTGGCGGGCCTTTCATGCGGACCTTTTTGCGGGACCGTCTCGCTCTCGCTGCAAGATCCCTTTCGAACAACATCTGGTCAATATTGTCATTTGTGTAACGTTTTCCGATTGGCGACACGGCATGTCCACCGCGCGCAAGCACCAGCGCGGCGAGCCCATAATCCTGTGTAATCACAATATCGCCTCTTGAAAGCCGCGACAGAATGGCCAGATCCGTGGCCTGGGGCGATGCATCCACGGTAAGATGCCGTTCATGAGTGAATTCGTGGCTGTAATTGCTGACCGTCCACATGTCGATGCCATATTTTCCGGCGGTTTCGCGTGTGATGGCCAAGGCATGGCGGGGGCAGGCGTCAGCGTCAACCCAGATGGTCATGGTTCCTCTCTCACTTTGTCAAATGATAGGGCACAGTCGTGACGACGATGTCCTTGCGATACAGCAGAATGGTTCTCAGCATCAGGCTTGTCTGATTATGCAGCAGGTTTTGCCACCAGTGTTTGGCGATAAACTGAGGAATTGCCACGATCACATGATCGGGTTCCCCTTCCCAGTTTTCGATCGTTGCCAGAAAACGCATGAGCGGGCGCACGATGGAACGGTACTGACTGCGCGCGGTGACCAGTCGAACGCCCGTGTTCCACTGTTTCCACTTGTCCTCCATGTGCAGGATGGCGTCGTCTTCAAAGCCGACATAGAAGGCGATCACCTGGTCCGAGATGGAGAGCGCGTACGACAGCGTGTTTGCCACCACACGATTGACGCCCGCAATAGGCACAATCACAATCGTTTTATGCGCACTGGGTCTGATCCGCGTCATGTCAATCCGCAGATCGTCAGCGACGGCTGTATAGTGTTTGCGAACTTTGAGACCCCAGTAAATGAGCAGCGGAAGGACAATCAGCACGATCCACGCGCCCTGTGTAAATTTGGCTACCGAGAAAACCACTGTGACGGTCGCAGTCAGAAACGCCCCGAACGTGTTGAGGGCTCCACGCCACAACCATCCTTCCGGTTTTGTCAGCGCCCAGCGTTTGACCAGGCCCGACTGCGCCAGAGTGAACGAAAGAAACACTCCAATGGCGTACAGCGGTATGAGTGAATTGGTCTGTCCGTTAAAGATCACAACCATGATGATCGCAAGAGTGCTTAACACGATGATTCCGTTGCTGTATCCGAGACGGTCGCCGCGTAACATGAACATGTGCGGCATGAATTTATCCCTTGCCATCAACGCGGCGAGCAGGGGAAAACCACTATAGGATGTGTTGGCAGCCAGAATAAGCACCGCAAATGTTGAAAATTGAATAAAATAGTAGAATATACCTGATGAAAAATTGTCGGCGGCCAGTCTGGACAACACGGTGACGTTCGGGTTGTATTGCAGACCGCGAATGTAAGCCAGATAGGCCGTTCCAGCGAACATCAGGCCTAACAGGAGACCTAGCCAAAGCAGCGTTTTTTGCGCGTTCTTGATGACGGGGTCGCGAAACTGCGGCGTGGCGTTGGAGATGGCCTCGATCCC
The DNA here is from genome assembly GCA_021820825.1 of Bacillota bacterium. Next base: position 9,661 of record JAKADD010000028.1, on the reverse strand, counting down.
TGTGAGCGCCGAGCAGCCGGAAGCGAACGCCCGCAGCAGAACGAGCAGGGTGATTTCTTTGGGCAACACGCCAAAGTGCGGCGTCGTCGAATAATGCCATCCCGCATGCTGCAGATGAAAGAAGCCAACGACAATCAGCACGAGCATGGAAAACACAAAGGCATACGTGGGCCACATGAAGATGGACGCGGATTCACGCAATCCGCGCAGATTCATGACCATGATGACCAGTATCGACAGGATGCACATCGGCACGGTCCACGGGAGCAGACTGGGAAAGGCCGATGTGATGGCCGCAATCCCCGACGATACGGACACGGCTACCGTCAACGTGTAGTCGATAAGCAGGGCCGACCCGGCGACAAGTCCCGCCACCGGTCCGAACTGGTCGGATGCGACCGCGTATGCGCCGCCGCCGCCCGGATACGCCTTGATCACCTGCAGATAGGACAGGATCAGGGTAATCAGAAGAATCACGATGAGCGCCGCGATCGGCAAACCGATCCAAAGTCCGGCCACTCCGGCGAACGCCAGCTCGGCCAGCGCCGCTTCGTAGCCATACGCAACGGATGAGAGTGCGTCGGAGGACAGGATGGGCAACGCCTTCAGTTTCGAGAGGCGTTGATCTTGCAGCTCTCGCAACTTCCTCGGACGGCCTATAAGAATCCGTTTAAAAGTCGAAGGCAGGATACATCCCGACCTTTCCACCGCAGTGCGTTCAGCACGGTGCGCGGTCTCACTTCAGGCCATTATTGCACGATGTCAGAAAAGGAGCAAGCGATACCGCGATGGAGTCTGGACTTTGCTTCACTTTGAACCTATAGTGTGAGATGCTTACGGTAAGCGCAGAGCGTCTGTTGATTGTGGGAGTGATCATATGGATTTTGCGATGCCTGAAAGACTGTTGCGGCTGGATGCCGACATTGCGCTCTCGGAGTTGCGTTACCATGACAGGCGCGTGTTGGTTACCAAAGAATTTACGTTTGATGCGGCCCATCATCTCTATGCGTATGAGGGGAAGTGCGTAGGTCTGCACGGCCATACGTACCGACTGGCCGTCAGCGTGAGCGCGCCTCCGGATGAAAAGGGGATCGCCATCGACTTTGCGGATGTCAAGACTGTCGTCAACCAGGCGGTTGTTGATCGCCTTGATCATCAGTATCTGAACGCAGTCTTGCCGCCTATGAATACGACAGCCGAGAACATGGTCGTCTGGATGTTTCAGCGGATCGACGAAGCGCTCCAGGCCAACCACCCGGACAAGCGTGTGGAGCGCATTGTGCTCTATGAGACGCCCACATCGTCGGTCGAGATCACGCGCCGGGAGATGGAGGCATGAACCAGACGCCCGATTCTGCGGAAGCGACACTGCCCCTCGTTGAGATATTTGAAACCATCGAGGGTGAGGGCACGGCTGCGGGGTTTCCCACTGTGTTTGTACGTCTTTTTGGCTGCCCGCTGCGCTGCTCGTGGTGCGACACCACCTACAGCTACGCCCCCGAGCGGGCAGAGTTGACTCTGACAATACACGAGATTGCGCAACGTGTGTCCGCGTACCGGTCCACACGAATCTGCCTGACCGGCGGAGAACCGCTCATGTACAGAGAACGCTCTGCGCTCCTTTTAAACGCGTTGGCGGCTTTGCCACAGATTGTCGATATTCACGTGGAGACCAGCGGAGCGATTGATATAGCGCCTTTTTTGAAGAGCGTTCCAGCGGAGAAAGTACGCTATATTGTGGACTATAAGCTGCCGGCTTCCGGAGAATCCGATAAAATGCACCTGCCCAACCTGGAGTGTTTGAGGCCGCAGGATGAACTGAAGTTTGTGATTGCCACCGAGGAAGATTTTGAACTGGCGTGCCATGTTCTTGAGACCTATGAACCCGCCGGCACACCGCTCTTCAGCCCTGTGTGGGGAGCGATGGAGCCGCGGGAACTGGTTTCGCGAATTCTGGAACGCGGACTCAGCCAGGTCAAATTGAGTCTGCAGATTCACAAGGTGATCTGGCGCCCTGAACAACGTGGGGTATAAAGGAAGGAATCGGCTATGGAGAATCGGGTCGTTGTGATTTTGAGCGGCGGACTTGACAGTACAACATGTCTGGCGCTTGCGCACGATGCGGGGTGTCGTGTGTTTGCCCTTACATTTGATTACGGACAACGTCATCGTGTGGAGATCGAAGCGGCGCGGCGCGTTGCAAGGTATTACCGTGTAATAGAACACCGGATTGTCGAATTGCCTTTCCTGCGGACAATCGGCGGGAGCGCTCTCACTGACGATGCGCTGGCGGTGCCCATGACAGGCTTGGTGGAAGATCAGATACCGGTCACATACGTGCCTGCGCGCAATCTCATCTTCCTGTCGGTGGCGGCGGCTTACGCAGAGACTGTGGGCGCTTCCGCCGTGTATCTGGGCGTCAATGCGCTGGATTACAGCGGATATCCAGACTGTCGTCCGGAATTCATCGCGGCGTTTGCGCAAACCGCCCGCCTTGGAACCAAGGCGGGCGTGAACGGGGCGCCATTTGCTGTCGAAACACCGCTGCTGGCAATGTCGAAGGCGGATATTGTGCGTCTTGGCACGGCGTTGCATACGCCTTATGAACTGACTTCTTCCTGCTATCTGGGAGGCGACATTGCCTGTGGCGTGTGCGACAGTTGCCGCTTGCGCCGCAAGGGTTTCGCTGAGGCGGGCCTGCCAGATCCCCTGCAGTATGCGTCTCCATGAGGCCAGGGTTGCTGCGATATATGCGGGTTGACGGCCGCAAGTCGCATCTCCCCTGCAGTGTCTCTTATGAGACAAGGGTTGCTACTCCTGCGTTTCTCTTGCGCAGTGATCACACAGTTGACCGCCCCAGGCGTGGGGTGCGGACGTTTTCGTCCCGCACTCCACGCAGCGTTCTCCGTGTTCCGCTGTGTCCGCGCCGTACTGGTCTTCCTCGCGCATAGGTCAGCACTCCTTTCACTGGCATCGTCCAAAGGGAAATCGTCTAGGCAAACTGTTCCTCTTCCGTAGAACCGCCGAGCGCCGTCGTGGAGGACTGGCCGCTGGCGATCACCTGCGCCACTTCGTCAAAGTAGGAGGCGCCCACTTCCCTCTGATGACGCGTCGCCGAGTAGCCGTATTGTTCACTTGCAAACTCAGATTCCTGCAAATCGGAGTAAGCGGCCATTCCCCGTTCCCGGTAAGACCGCGCAAGTTCAAACATGCTGTGGTTGAGCGCATGGAAACCGGCCAGCGTGACGAACTGGAATCGATATCCCAGATCCGCAAGTTGATCCTGAAATGTTGCGATGGTGTGCGCAGCGAGTTTTTTTCGCCAATTGAAAGAGGGAGAGCAGTTGTAGGCCAGCAGCTTGCCAGGGAAACGCTGATGAATGGCCTGCGCGAAACGGCGCGCCTCATCAAGATTTGGCTCTGCTGTTTCACACCAGATCAGATCCGCATAGGGGGCGTAGGCCAGGCCGCGCGCGATCGCTGCATCAAGGCCGCCGCGCATTCGGAAGAATCCCTCTGCCGTGCGTTCGGCCGTTAAAAATTCCCGGTCGCAAGGATCGATGTCGCTTGTGATCAGCATGGCGCCGTTGGCGTCTGTTCTGGCGACGATGAGCGTGTCGACGCCCATCACATCCGCCGCAAAACGCGCAGCGATGAGGTTGCGGATGGCCTGGGCGCTGGGGATAAGCACCTTGCCGCCCATATGTCCGCATTTTTTTTCGGAGGCCAGCTGGTCTTCGAAATGAACACCGGCCGCTCCAGCTTCAATCATGGCCTTCATCAATTCGAACACGTTCAGAGATCCGCCGAAGCCCGCTTCTGCGTCCGCGATAATGGGCGCAAACCAATACGTGTCGGAGCGGCCCTCCGCATGATCGATCTGATCGGCGCGTTGCAGGGTCTGATTGATCCGCTTGACGACCTGCGGCACACTGTTGGCGGGATAGAGACTTTGATCCGGATACATGTGGCCGCTCAGATTTGCGTCGGCGGCAACCTGCCATCCGCTCAGGTAAACGGCGGACAGACCCGCTTTCACCTGTTGCATGGCCTGGTTCCCGGTCAACGCGCCAAGGGCGGGTACGAACCGTTCTTCGTGCAAAAGCCGCCACAGGCGGTCCGCGCCCATACGGGCAAGCGTGTATTCTATGGAAACCGATCCGCGCAGACGCATCACGTCCTCGGCCGTATAGGGCCGTTCAATGCCGTTCCAGCGTGGATTTGTCTCCCAGTCATTCACAAGGAGCGCGGCATGGCGTCGTTTTGACCCTGCCGCGTGCACAGCGTGTTCCATAGTTCTCCACTTCCTCTCTCTTTTTCTGATCTGTCTCTGTTGTGGTACACGTCGATTACTGTCTCGACGACGAATACAGTATATTATATAACAGCGTGTTTGTGTATGCTACAGATCGGGAAATTTTGAACTGATTGTGAAGCCGTTCATAAAATCCACTGTCCACAAATGTTCAGAGAAACCGTCGCACTTTATGCTATAATACAGGTTGCTTCAGCCCAAGCCGCCTTTTAGCGTCTGACATTTGGAAGATGTGCGTTTATACAAGCGAGTGTTTGGGGGCAGTGTTTACCCACGATAGCGAGGTTGATTCAATGGACAAAAAATCGCGTTCCGGCAAGCAGGCTGCTCTGGCGGGAAACGGCAATGGCACAGCAGGCGGTGGTGCAGGCAAAAAGGGGAAATCCAGACGGCGGCGCAGGATGATCGCCGGTGTCAGTGCGGCAGTTGGCGCGGTGATTCTTGGCACTGCGCTCGCCGCCGTGTACACGGTGCTGAAATCGCCGGGCGGAGGGGGCGCCGGTGGATTTCTTAGGAAAATTATGGGTGCTCCCACGGAAAACATCCTGCTGCTCGGGAATAACGCGCGCAATCCCGCAGGACCGCTTGATCTCGGTTCTGGCGGCGGACAGGCTGACATTTTGATGGTCGTGCATATCGATCCGGTGAAGCATCAGGTGGTGCTGATCTCCATCCCGCGCAACGTGCTGTTTGCGCAACCGCAGTACAACAATCCGATTCCGAAGATCAAGAGCCTCTTTTTCATCGGCGCCCAGATGCAGCCCAACCAGGCTGCGCAACTGTCCGTCCAGGCCGTGTCGCAATTGACGGGTCTGACGATCAACCACTGGATTGTGACGGATTTTCAGGGCTTCCAGGATGCGATCAACGCGGTGGGGGGCATTCGGATCGACGTGCCTGGCCGCCTCTATGACCCGGCAAACAGCGGCGCCAACCTGTATCCCGGCTGGCAGACCCTGAACGGCGCGCAGGCACTGGCGTACATCCGCATCCGCCAGAACCAGGCGAGCAGCACGATTCGCGTCAACGACTTCCAGCGGATGAACGCCGAGGCCCAGGTGCTGCAGGCGCTGAAAGCCAAGCTGCTGAGTCCGGGCGTGGATGCGTCGAGTATTGGCGGGCTCATCGGAACGTGGAAAAAAGACATCGCGACGAATATGAACACGGGCGATCTGGTGTCGCTGGCGCTCGATATTCCGGGTGCGAAAGTGACCCACATCACGCTTGGCAATATCGGGGACTCCATGCAACTGGCCAGCGCGCCGCTCCCGAGCGTCAATCAGGAGAACTATATCACGGGCGCGTATTATGACGTGCTCAACCCGGCGCACATCGCGCAGATGCTGAAACCGTACGGATCGACAGGATCGTCCACGGGACTCCCGGCGCTGCCGGCGCCAGGCACCATTCCCGTGCAGGTGTACGGGTCTTCAGACGTCGTTTCCAAGCTGAAGACGGCCGGATTCCAGGTGACGTCACTGGGACCGGGCAACGGTACGTATCCCGTCCAGATCATGTATCCGGCCGGCGACATCGCATGGGGTTGGCAGGTGGCGCGGACGCTTGGCACAGGCAATGGCATCGTGGAACCGGGTAGTCCGAATCCAAACGCGGTGGTCGTGTACGGGCCATAACTGTTGGTGGCGCGCAAGCGCCATGGAAGTCTATCCTGCGCACAGCACAAGAAACGGGCGTTTCTGGACGCCCGTTTCTTGTGCTGCAGAGGCGGCATACGCCATACTGGACGAAGGTACTACTTGTACGATCAGACGAATATATCTCTACTAACCGGAGGGAGATCTGTGCTACTGGTGACTGCGGAGCAAATGCGCAAGATCGACCAAGTCATGATCGAGGAGGTCGGAGTACCCGCTGTCGCGCTGATGGAACTGGCGGGCGTCGCAGTGGCGGATGTTGTCACAGCCAAATTGCCCGCTGGCCGGGAACGGATCGACATCGTTGCCGGAAAGGGGCATAACGGGGCGGACGGTCTCGCGGCGGCGCGGCATCTGCTCGCCCGCGGCTACGATGTGCGGGTATGGCTTGCTTACGGGGAATCTTCCCTGGCTGCACTGACCTCTGCGCAGTTGCGCTCCTACCGTGCGCTTGGCGGTGCGCTGGCGGGCGCCGAGGACGATCTGTCCGACAGCGACCTGATTGTCGACGCCCTGCTTGGAACCGGCAGTCGGTTGCCGCTTGCAAGTACGGTGAAACTCTTCGCCATGGCCATTGCGAAAGCGGGCAAAAGGGTGATCGCCGTCGATCTTCCGACAGGGCTGGACGCTGATACGGGTCTGCTGGATGATGTTGCGATTCGCGCTGAAGCGACTGTGACCTACGGGTTTGGCAAACCGGGCCTCTATCAACTGCCTGGCAGGCAGTACGCTGGCGACGTGGTGATCGCGGATCTGTCCATGCCTGACGCGTTGGCCGTGAGCGCGGGAGCCAAGACGTTCCTGGTGACCGCTCCTGACTGTGCCGAGCGTTACCGGGTCCGCGCTGTGGACAGCCACAAAGGAACGTTTGGGCGCGTGGGCGTCATGGCAGGCAGTGACGGCATGTACGGCGCGGCCCGTCTGGCGGTGCAGGGGGCGTACCGGGCGGGGGCTGGACTCGTGTACTACTTTGCACCGGATAGCCTGAATGCGGCGGTGTGTCAGAGTTTCCCGCAGGAAACCGTGATCAGGCGTCATCCTGGCGCGGACGACAGTTGGAACGCAGAGCGCGTCAGTTCCTGTGCAAAGCTTCTCGGCGCTGTTTCGAGCGGCCTGTGCGGCCCTGGACTCGGACCGCAGTTTGTGCGGCTGGCGAGTGAACAGCCAGGCGCGCTGCTCCCGATCGCAGAGGCTGATCTGCCGCTGGTGCTGGACGCAGATTTTCTACAGGCGCTGGCGCGGTTGCCGGAGGGTTTCGCGGACTTTTTTTTACGCAGGCGGCAGGCAACCGTGATCACGCCGCATCCGAAGGAGTTTTCTGCATTGACTGGGCTGTCGGTGCAGGAGGTGCAGACTGACCGCGTGAGGCACGCTGCAGAATTTGCCGAACGGTATGGCGTGTATGTCGTGTTAAAGGGAGCGGCAACCGTGACTGCGGCGCCTGACGGCGCGGCGTTCATTAACACGACAGGCAATTCCGGACTGGCGTCCGGCGGCACCGGAGATGTTCTGGCGGGCCTGGCGTCAGGGCTTCTGGCCGCTGGATACGCTGCGCTGGACGCTGCGCTTCTGGCCGTATATGCGCATGGGCTGGCCGCTGACCTCGCCTGCGCCGATATAGAAACAGAAGAGACGCTCGTCGCCTCCGATTTGCTGCAGTGGACTGGGCGTGCTTTTCGACAAATTTCCCGGGCAATGGACAAGGTAACGGGCGCTTTGACATGATACGACGGTATTGGGGTGATCGTGTGCAAAAAAAGAACTGGGTCGCCTTTCTGGTTACACTGTGGCTCGGTCTGGCGTTGGTGGGTTGCGGCCAGTTGAGCGCCACCCAGATGGTCAAACAGTTGCAGTCAGTGCAAAATGGCATTACCAGTTACAAAAGCACAGCTTTTATGACCGTCCATATCCAGGACGGCATCCAGCGTTATTTCGTTGAAACGTGGTATCAGTCTCCCAATCTGTATCGAATTGCGCTGGGAAACGACAACAAAGAAATATCCCAGATTATCGTCCACAATGCGCAGGGTATTTACCTGATCAGTCCCGGCGCCAAGCGGGTTATCCGGTTTCAGGGCGACTGGGCCGAACGGCAGGGTCACCTGTATCTGTACCATTCCCTGATTGGCAAGATCGTGGCGGCCGCAGAACCGCAGTATTCTGTGAAAGACAAGGTGTTATCGTTCATGGTGCCGACTGATCCGCTCAATCCGCTCATCGGCAGTCAGAAAGTGGAACTCGCAGAGGGTTCCTACGCGCCAAAGCAGATCATCCTTTACGACAAGCAAAAACAGCCTGTGATTACGATGACGTACTTAACATTTCAAAAAGGGGTCACGTTTGGCGCAGGCGCATTTTCTCCTGATCAGGCCACGACTCTGAAGACCATAGAAATGCCTGTCAGCACAGTGGAGCAGGGCTTTGGGGTGGTTGAACCGACGTTTGTGCCGGCGAACGACAGTCTAAAGGATGAATCAGAACTGAACGGAACCGTGTATGTCCGTTACGCTGGACAGGAACCATTCACCATTGTGGAGAGCAGGCCGCAGCCGGGTGGGTTGGACCTCGGCGCGGGACAGTTGCTGACTCTGTATGGGGTTCCCGCCGTGCTCATCGGATCAGGCGGGGTTCACCAGATGTACTGGACCCATCAGGGCGTCCAGTTTCAGCTGACTTCCGATATGAAAGTGAGCGACATGATCCAAGTTGCGGCATCCACGCTTGGCGGCTATGGAAAGTAGCGCAGCGGCGGCGGACGGGTATTTGCTGTAACGCGAAGGACGAATTCCCCGGAGCAGGGCGTTTGTGGTATGCTTGCGCAAGGTGAGATGAATTGTGGAGAGCGACATGGGCCGAGGTTGACCTCGACCGGTTTACGCATAATGTCGGAGTGATCAGGCGTCTGATCGGATCTGAGGTGCGCCTGCTCGCTGCTGTGAAGGCTGCCGCTTATGGACACGGCGCTGTGGAGATCAGCAGGGCGGCCGTTTTGGCCGGTGCGGATTATTTGGGCGTCGCTTCGTACGAAGAGGGAGTCGAATTGCGGCAAGCGGGGATCATGGCGCCGATCCTCGTGTTTGGCGCGTTCACTCCCGCCGCCGCCGTTCCGGCTATAGGGCGTCAGTTGACTGCCACTGTGTCGTCGGCGCAGGAGGCGCGCACACTCGCAGACGCGGCGCGCGCGCAGAAGACGGTCGCCCGGGTGCATGTAAAAACGGATACAGGCATGACCCGCCTGGGCGTGCGTGGGGCGCACGCCACACTGTCGCTGCTGAAGGCAGTGTCTGATATGCCGGGCATCATGCTGGAGGGCCTCTACACCCACTACGCGGCGGCGGACGAGTTGGACGGCGCATTCACCGACAGGCAGCGGCAGCGGTTTGAGGAGATCGTTTTGCAGGCGCGCAGAGCCGGCGTTGTCATTCCAATTGTGCACGCAGCGAACAGCGCGGGAACTCTGCGCGGATCGGAGCACCATTATGACATGGTGCGGCCAGGCATCGCTCTGTATGGCTATCACCCTGCGCCTGTGTGGCGACAGGACATTGACCTGCGCCCTGTGCTGACACTTAAAACCCGCATCGTCCGGCTGGCCGACATTGAACCGGGCGAGACAGTGAGTTATGGATACACGTACACGGCGAAACAGAGAGTGACAATCGCAACACTGCCGATTGGTTATGCGGACGGC
>JAKADD010000027.1 GCA_021820825.1 Bacillota bacterium | reverse complement strand
AAGTGGTGGGCGCTGGCCACCGTTCTCTTGACAATGTTCTTCTCGTCTATGGATCAGACGGTCGTATCCACCGCGATGCCCACCATTGTCAGTGACTTGCGCGGATTTTCTCTTTATGCCTGGTTATCGGCTTCCTACATGATGGCGTCCGCTGTCACCGTTCCGATCTACGGCAAACTGTCCGATGTGTTTGGACGAAAGCCATTTTACTTGCTTGGGCTCGTTCTCTTTGGAATTGGTTCTGCAATCTCCGGCCAGGCGCACACGATGATGGAACTTGTAATCGCACGCGGTTTTCAGGGGATCGGAGCCGGTGCAATGATGAGCATGCCCCGAGCGACCATCGGGGACATTTTCGATCCTAAAGAGCGGGGGCGCTGGATGGGCGTCATGGGCGCCGTATTTGGCGTGTCCAGCATTATCGGCCCCACGATCGGCGGATGGATTACAGACTCATTCTCCTGGCGATGGGTATTTTACATCAACTTGCCTTTTGCCGTACTCGCGATTATCGGAGTGCTTTTCACACTGCCAAGCGTACGGGCAGAGTATCGTGTGAAGGTGGACTGGGCTGGTTCCCTTCTCCTCGTGGCAGGACTGATTCCCATTCTGCTCGGTTTTACGTGGGCAGGCGGCAAGTACGCATGGTCGTCTCCTGTCGAGATCGTTTTATTTGCGTCGGGCGTTGTCATTCTTGGCCTCTTCGTTTTTGTCGAAGGCCGGGTGTCCGACCCGATCATCATGCCCTCGTTGTTTAAGCATCGAATCTTTACCATGTCGCTCGTTCTCGGCACCCTGATGGCCATGACGATGTTCGGAAGCCTGATGTTTCTGCCGCTTTTCGTACAGGGAGTCATCGGGTTGAACGCACAGCAGAGTGGATGGGTCATGTCGCCGATGATGTTCAGCTTTATCGTCTCGAGTATAATCTCCGGTCAGATCATGACGCGGACAGGCCGATATCGCGTGTTGGCCAATGTCAGCGGGGCCGTCACGGTGCTTGGACTGCTCTTGTTCATGACCATGAATGTCCACACAGGGTATGCCCAAGTCGTACTGAACATGGTGGTGCTCGGCCTTGGGATCGGCGCTCTCATGCCACTTTTGAACGTGGCTGTCCAAAATGCATTTCCCTACAGCATGATGGGTACGGTGAATGCCTCGCAGCAGTTTGTGCAGTCGCTTGGCGGTGTGATTGTGGCTCCCATTTTTGGTTCGATGCTGACTCAGGGATTTCAGCATACTCTCACATCCACTTTGCCCAAGACATTGCAGAAGATACCTGGTCTAGCTTCCATCAGTCCGCAATCCTTAATGACGGCCGAAGCGCAAAAAGCGATCGCCGGCCAATTTTCGAAGTTCGGCGCAACGGGGCATACTCTGTATATGGAGTTGCTGAGTGCGGTAAAACTGGCATTGACTTCCGGCATGGTGCGGCTGTTTGAGGTTGGGTTCGGGTTCGCGGTGCTCCTGTTCATCGGAACGTTTTTCCTGCCTGAGGTGCGGCTCAAGGGCAACGAGTACTTTGCAGAGAGTGGAACGCATCCCACCGAACCAAGCGAAGACTGACGCAGCGTGTTCTCGAAGACTTTTACAATAAGGGGCGGTCCATTGGGAAGGCTGTTCCTTACGCTTTAACTCAAATAGCAAGCTCCACGCTATGAGGGCTTCCTATTTGAGTTATCCCGGATGATCAGAGGCATTCGCCTCTTGACTCGACTGCATATAGCGGTGAGTGCATCCTCACGGGACTTTTCGATGGCGGCGCGCCAGATACAGCGCAAACTCCACGGCAAGCCGCGCAGACTCCCGTCTCATCCCCGCGTCAAGCAGCGAACGGGACGGCTTTGGATTCATCTCAATGAACCAGGTATGCCCCTTGGCGTCGACGCCAACGTCAAACCCGATCACGCCCAGTGTCGGATTCAATCTGGACAGTGCGCGCGCCGTGAGCAGGGAATTGCGCTCCAGGTCAGCCGCCGGCAACGCAAACCCTCTGGCCCCCAGGATCTGTTGAATTTGTGCCAGTCGCATTTTCTGACCGCCTGCGACAAGATTCGTGACCACCCCGCCCCTGGCGGCCACTTTGGGAACAATCCCGACCAATCGCCATTCCCCGTTCAGATCGCGCATGACCACCGTGCGAAAATCGACTTTGCCGCCATCAATGTGCAACAGCGGAATCTGTTCCTGCACAATGTATGTTGTCCGCGCCAGTTCTCTGCGCATAAAACGGCCAAACTCAGAGGATGAAAGCTGACGCCGAAAAGCGCCCCGCTCATGAAAGCGATCACAATCCACCCAAACTGTCCGCTGGTCCGCGCGAACGCGCAACACACCCCGCCCACCGTAGCCGCCCACTGGCTTTACGTAGACCACGCCATAATGCTCCAACATGCTGCCGATCGTGGCAACGTCCACAACGCGTTTCGTCACGGGAACGCGCAATCCCGTTTCCGGGTTGGCGCGAACCCACTCCGAAAGAACAGCTTTGCTCGGCATGAGTGGGTTAAACAATGGTATTTCCCTTGTTTTTGCAAGTTCGCGAAGCGGGCGGGCCAATCCGTGCATGACGAGATGAACAAACACATTTTCATAAATGACGTCCGGCAATCGACACTCCACCTGACGCCATTCGCAGTGTTCGCGCACCCGCACACATTCGCGCGCCGCCATGACGCCTCTGTGTCCGTGGACACCCGCAGGGTGAAATAAAACCAGGCGCGCGCCGTAACTCTTTGCGTGCCTGGCCATACGACCAAAAAAACCCTCCACCGCACCCGGCGACGGCGCAACAGTCGTTGCCACGCCAATCAGAACACCACGAAACCGACTCATGTCATATGCCCCTTCGCTCAGGCCCTACATGAGAAGTGTATGTAGAGTGGGCGGCTAACGTTATGGGCGTCTCAAGAAGTCTCGCGGGCATCGGAACATCTCAGGGCGTCTCAGAGGAGTATTCCACCCGCACCGTGGTGGCGATGCCGCCGCGCACATTGTATTTCCCCACCACTTCCAGATACTTTGGTTTCGCGAAGCGAATGAAGTCGTCAGCGATCACATTGGTTACTTCTTCGTGAAAATGGCCCTCGTCGCGATAACTCCAGAGGTACAGTTTCAGCGACTTGAGTTCAATGATGAACGGACCCGGGCGGTAGCGAATCGTAATGACGCCGAAATCCGGCTGTCCCGTTTTCGGACACAATGTCGTAAACTCTGGCGCCTCAATAAAAATCTCATAGTCCCGACCCGGATAGGGATTGGCGATCGGGTCCAGTTCTCTGCTGGGTCTTGTGGTCAAATGGCATCCTCCTGACTTGATTTGCCGCCCTCCATGCGGGTGCGCTGTTCATCCTCCAATTCCGCCTTCAATATCGCAATTTCCTGTACCAGCAGCACCGTGCGCTTGGTAAGTCGGGACAGAACCACCGTCAGATGCAGCATGGTGCCCAACATGAACAGAAACCCGATTAAAAAAAGCAGGGAAGGGGCGTAGTATATTCCCACCGCTACCGCGAAAGCATTTAACCACTGGGGAAAAATAGATAACAACAAAATCACGACGCCCATACCCAACCAGAGCAGCGAGTATTGTTCCATCAGGACTCTGCGCCGCATCAGATCAATAACGGCAAATAGAAATACCAGGCTAAACGCGATGCCAAGGATATAGATGTTCAAATCGTCAGTCCTCCTCGATCGCCCTCTTCCGTAAAAGTTCCAGCCCAACCGCGAGGGTCACCTTCACCATATAATAGACCGATTTGCGCACATTGATGGATGAGACGCCCGCCTGACGTTCCTTCATCTGCACGGCCACCTCATGGATGGTCATGTGGTTGCGATGCAGCAGGACAAGCACCTCGACCTCAGGATAATCGAAAGGATAATACGAACTGAACAACTCAATAATACGCCGATTGACCACCCGGTATCCGGATGTGGTGTCTTTAATCGGATACCCAACAGCCAACCGCACCAGCGTGGACAGCAGAATCATACCCATTCGCCGAGACCGCGACGACCGGTACGCCGTCCTCTCCACGTACCGGGAGCCAAGAATCATGTCTCCCCGTCCCTGACGCGCCTCCTCCAGCAGCCTCGGCAGATCTGCCGGATCGTGCTGTCCGTCTGCGTCGATCTGGATCGCGTACCGATACCCGCGTTCCTTCGCGTATCGGTAGCCAGTCTGCATGGCTCCACCGATCCCGAGGTTCACGGACAGGCTGATGACAAACGCCCCGGCCGCGCGCGCTTCGTGGGCCGTGCGGTCAGTCGAGCCGTCTGAGACAACCACGATATCGACAGTGGGTACGACAGCCAAGATACTGGCGACCACCGCAGCGACTGTCTTTTCCTCATTCAGCGCAGGAATAATGACCAGCGCGTCATTCATTGCCGAGTCTTCCTCTCTTTGGCCAGCCAATTCCAGGCGTAGTAAGCCGCTGCCGGAATCAGGATCAGCCACAGTGCGACAACCGGATACCCGTATCGCGCAAGCGGCAGGAATCCGAGCTGCACGACCAGCAGATAGAGCGACGTGAAGGCAACACCGCGCGCGGAGGGTTTCACAATCAGAACAAGCGCGGCAAGCGCGCCCACAATGACGCATACTTGATGAAACAGCACAAAGGCAGGCAAGAAGTCGTACAGATAAGGCTGCCACAGCAGATAGGGCAACTTCCCAAACAGATACCAGCCCGCATAATACAGAAAGTGATGTGTGAAGCCATACAGGATATAGTGAATCGCATACGTTTGCTGAGACTCGTGCAGCGTTCTCGACGCCTGGATCAGCTTGTCCACATTGACGCGAAAATAGGGAATGGCCCCTGCCAGCAAGGGATTGCCCGCTTCTGTGGAGAGCGGGATAAATTTGTGAAAGTCAATGAAGTTGCGCACCCACCACGGCAGCATAACAACGACAAGCGCCGCCGTCATCCAGAGCGCAGGTTTCCAGAATGGCAAATCCGCACCCCGTCTGCGCGCGCTCATCCACCGCCACCACATCAGAAACAGAAAAACAACCCACAGCGGCAACACGGTTGGACGAACCAAGGTCGTGATTCCCAATAGAGCGCCAGCCACAGCATACCATATGACGCCGCCCTTCTGCTCCGCACGGATAAACGCGGCCACGGTCGCAAACAGCGCAGGCATGAACAGCGCCTCTGTCAGCAACAGCATGCCGATAAAACTGTTGGGCAGATAGAGCAGCGACAGGACGCCTGCGGCAAAGCCCACGTAGCGGTTGCCAAGCACCGTGCCTATATAGTAGGTCAGCGCAAGCGTCACAAGCGACAACACCTGTTGCGCCAGAAACGCTTCGTGAACCAGCCGCGTCTGGGCGAGCAGATGACCGCCATGCAACAGCATGGACAGCTTGTACAAAAATGCGAGAAACATTGGATATAAAGGCGTTACAAAGGCGCTCGGGCCACTGCCAAGTCCCAGATATCCGGAGAGCACGACATGCATTGCCATCGCATTATAGCGCAACATATCTCCATAAAGATACACGCCCGTTCGTTTCCAGAGGTATAACCGAAAAATAAGACCCACGATCAATAAAGAATACAGTGGCCAATGCGATCGAACTCGCTTCAAAAAAAGTCCCCCTTATTCCCGATAACAGGGTACCAGCGGATGGCGTTCCTTGTCAAACGGCGGCAAGGAATTCCCTGAGCGCGCACGTCACTTCCGCCTGTCCTCCCGCCTGTCCTCCCGCCTGTCCTCCCGCTGAAGTTCTCTGCGTTCTCAGAAAGACGAGCGCCGCCTAACATTACATAAATTTATTTTCAATCTATATTCCTATATACTTAGATCTGTTCACTTGAGTGACCGCTTGCTTTCCCGCACGGTACAATTACATCCTTAGTGAGGTGTCAGACATGGTTTCATTTTCAGGAAAGCGCGCAACCGGGTTTGCCCTGCTCGCATTTAGCGGGCTGCTGCTCGTGACCGGCTGTGGATCATCGATGCAGTCCGCTGCCTCCTCGCCGGGGTCTTCGTCCAGTCAAAGTTCCACCCCGTCGTCGCATGCGGCCAAAACGCATCATAAACACGGCGCAAAAGCCGGCGCCAAAACCCGCGTAGCACTTGTTGAGGCGAACAAGTCCGCGCAAGTATTGGCAGCCGCCCCGGCAAAATCATCGTCTGCGAATGAGGCGGTCTTTACGCTGACTGCGTATAACGCCAAGGGCAACCCTGTCAAGGGCGCGAAGGTATCCTACTTCATCGGCCCGATGAAGCCGCTTGGCAATGCCGGTCCAGCGGCGTGGTATCGTTCCGGAACGCCTGGAGCTAAAGCGTATATCGCAAACTTCAGCAAGCTCACAAACTCCGCCGGACAGGCCACTGTCACCCTGTATGGTCAACCTGCCGACACAATGGAAATGGTCGGTGTGCGCATCGGCAATCTGAACAGTTTTGACAAGACGGCGAAGCGCGCCATTGGTACGCTGGACGCCTGGTGGACGAACTCGCAGTCAGGCGGGGCTCCCGTTGGCGACTACGTCACTGCGGCGCCATTCATGGCTACGGGAGCGGCCAACAAGAGCAAAACTGTAACCGTGACAGCGATGAGCAAAACGGGTCCGATCCCCGGCGCTGCGGTGCAGTACATCGTGGAAAGCGGCAGCTCCGGCGGCATGGGCAGTTCAGGCAGTTCAGGCTCCATGGGCAGTTCAAGCAGTTCCGGCTCCATGAGCAAGACTACGAACGCGCAGGGACATGCAACGTTCACTGTTACGCCCGGAAAAGCGGGCAAGTTGCCCGTGCGCATCGTGGTCACGCAACCAAGCAGCACTGCGCGCGTGGCAGGCGGCATGAACATTTTGCTATTTGCAAGAAAGGGACACGCTGCTTCCGGTTCTTCCTCTTCCATGTAATAGCCATGTAATCGATACAACTACAGCCGCTATGCGGAACCCACGCACGTCGAAGAACCCTTTCTGCAGCGTGGGTTTCGCACTGCAGAGCGTGCGGAACACGGAAACGTTCATGGCGTTCACTGGCATCAGCCTTTCACGGAACCGGCCACGAGTCCGGACGCAATCCAGCAATAGAGAATTCCAAATAACGAAAATACCAGTTCCTCTTTGGTCGAACCTGCTTTGCCATTTTTTCCATTGCGCATGGATCTTCTGGATTCATGCTCCCCTAGCGCGCCAGCACCAAAAACTCTACCCAGAGATCTTCACATGGACCGTGTTCGACGTTCCTTCCTGGGTCGTCACCGCAATGGACGCGGTCGTGCCGGGCACGACGTGATACGGGGTTCCTTGCGGCGTGGGCACGGTGAAAACGATCTTGGTCGAACTCCAACTGTCAATGTGAAATGGAGTGATATCGTTCGGCGCACCCCAACTGATCCCGTTGTCCAAAAACACGAGGTTGCTTGCGCTTTGGCCGGCTCCAAAGTTCACCCCGGTCACGGTCACCACAGCGTCCGCCTTGACGCGGGCGGGCTGCACCGAAGTGATCACCGGCGTCCGCTTCTGGGTCACCGCTTCCCTGCCTGTGGTTCCGGTCGTCCGGCTCACATAAGACAGGTTCGCTGTGAGGTCGGCGATGAAGTTCCGGCCGTTTTCCCCCTTGGGAGCCGTCACCAACCAGTGGACGGCG
Organism: Bacillota bacterium; assembly: GCA_021820825.1. The sequence continues at coordinate 4,722 of JAKADD010000027.1, read as the reverse complement.
GTCGTCTGGCCAGCGCGCACATCAGATACTGCCGTGAACGCCGCAGGGCTGACCATCCATCCTTGCGGTACTTTGAGATGGACGCGGACTTGGATGATGGAACCGGGTCCCTGATTGTGGACGACAGCCGTGACGGCAACACTGTGCCCCGCCGTCAGCGCCACATTGCGCGAAGGGCTCAGACTGAACGCGACTACAGCGGGCTGAGCGGGCTCGCCCCGAGTGACAGATCGCCCTCCGATCTGGCTCACGGTAACCCGCTCGCCCGTCGGCAACGAAGGGGTGTTGACCATCAGCGTGGCGGTGCTGCTGTCGTACCACCAACCGGAGTGGTCAGAGCCGACAGCCGTGTTAGCAAGCGGTTGCTGATCCACGAAGACCCGGTGCGGCGCTGAGATGTCGGTCAACTCGATACGGTATTGCCGATGGGTCATTTCCCCAGGGAAGCGGCCACGGACGGAACCAATGGTAAGAGTCGAATGCGGCGCGGTCGTTCTGCCGCCCTCCGAATATACAATCGGGGTCTCGGTGAACTGACCCTTCTGGTAGCCCAGGCCCGCGCCCGCGTCGCTGTACAGGTAGAAGCGCCCGTCGCCTCCGGAGAACACCCGGAGGATGAGCGGATTTACCGGTTTGGCCCCGACATGATTCATGTAGAGTTGCTCAGGCACGATAGCGCCGGCTTTGACGAAGACCGGCATCCGGTCGAGGGGCTCGGCGAGCGTGACCGTCGCCGGTCCACTGATCGTGGCGCCGGTGAAGTAGTCGATCCATCGTCCCGGCGGGAACCACATCGTACGCTTGACCACCTTCCCCGGCGTGATCACCGGAGCCACCAAGACGTTTGGCCCGTACAGATACTCGTACGGGTGTTCGTACGCAGCGGCCAGGTCCGGGTAGTCGAGGTAGAGTGCGCGTGTGATCGGCAATCCGCTGAAGTGCGCCTGGGCCGCCAGGGTGTACGTGTAAGGCACGAGCGCCTCGCGCAGGCGCAGGAAATGCTCCGTGATGCCTTGCACCGGTTGCGGATACTCCCAAGGCAGGCGATCCCCATGATTGGAGTGCAGCCGCAGGACTGGCTGGAACACCCCGAATTGCACCCAGCGGTCGTAAAGATCCGGTGAGTCCATGGGCCCGCCTGGCGGGGTGCCGAGAAAACTGCCAATATCGTTGCTGACGTAAGGTTCGCCGATGCTCGCCTCTGCGGGAGCGAGCGTCGTTTCGTAAGCGAGCGTGTTCCAGGTTCCCCAGGTGTCGCCCGTGAAGTGAATGGCCGCGGTATGTGCCGACCACGGACCCGCCGGATACACCTGATTCGGGTGTTGCAGCGAGGCGCCAATCCGGGCGAGCACGAACCCTCTCTCGCCCCGGTTCACCATCTCCTGGGCGTAGAGATGATCGATCCAGTTATCAGGGGTGAGACCGGGCATCGAGACGGACGAGTTGTCGCAGCACCAGTCGAGCCACCAGAAGGCAATGCCTTGGTGTTCGTATTGCTGCTGCAGGGTGAAGTTCGACTCTGCCTGTGGAATCTTGCTCCAATCCCAGACATAGCTGGCCCCGCTGAAACCGCTCGACGAGGCAAGCGTGTTGCCTGCGATGCGACGGACCTCGGCCAGGCGCGGGTCGTTTTTGGCGATACTCGAATGGATGTTGAGCGTCACGTGGATCCCGTTGGCGTTTGCCCAGTCGAGAAACGACTGAGGATGGGGAAACAAAGCGGGATTCCACTCCCATCCATTCCACGTGTTTGGCGCTTTCCAGTCCGTGTCCACCGAGAGGGTGTCGAGCGGAACCCGGTGAGCGCGAAAATCAGGCAAGAGGTGCTGTTTGTAATCGGCGGCAGTGTACGGATAATACCGGGAGAACCACACCCCAAAGATGTAACGAGGAAGGAGTGGAGCGGGCCCCGTGAGTTGCGCCAGTTCGCGAAGCGCCGACTTGTACTGACGGCCATACGCAAACAGGTAGCCATCCTCGACGTCGCCTTGGGGCGAGCGCGGACGCACCCACCCCGAGTGAGTCCACACGGCCGAGTGGGTGTCGTCGAGAAGCCGCCAACCCGCCCGATTCAAAAGTCCATCGCGGTGCAGGGGCGGCAGGATTGCTTGGGCTTGCTGCGCCGAAACCGGGTTGGAAGAGGAATAGGTATACCGTTCTCCGTATGTGTAGCTGTCAAAGCTGCGGATCCATCCGCCGAGTCTTCCTGTCCGCGGCAGAATTGGAACAGGCCCGGTGGGCGGTCCGACGGCGAGGGTGTCCACATTCACGTTGCCGCTGGTTCCATGCCCGGCGACCAAAGCCACGGCGTTGGTTCCTCTACGCAGCAGCACGCGGGTTGTCACCGACGCCCACGTGTGCCAACTCGCAGTGGGCGCCAGCGTGAGCGTCCTCACCACACGACCGTTCACGGAGAGATCGATGGTTCGCGAGGCGGGTCCGCCAAGAAGGCCTGTGTTGTTTGCGTAACGGATCGTCACGCGCGCCGGACCGGCTGGCGCGCCCAACACGTTCCAGGTGGCGCTGGCGCCATTGCCGCCATGCGCGCCGCCCAACCCGGTGATGAATCCGGCGGTGCTTAGATACCCCGCATGATCCGTTGCCAGCGCAGCCCCGCCCGCCAGATTCGCCGCTCCCGCCTGGCTGGCCTGGCCAAATGTGCTCTCCCCGCCCCACGCGGGATGAACGATGACCGACCGTTTCCCCAGCAAATAGGACAGCGCAGTGTTCTCTGGAGTGAACGGCCCTGACCCGACCTTGTAACGAAAGGTGAGTTGCGCGGTGCGGATGGTCAGCCACCCGGCGCGCACGCTGGCAGTGTACCGGGGCGCCGAAAACCGGCGGTTCACAACGTTCACCGTAGGCCGGTTTTCAAAGCGGCCCGAAGGTGCATACTCAAGACGCAGAAGACCGGGAGCAAGCACCTCAATCCGCGCGTCGCCCTCCACGATGGTCGCGGATCGGTGGGCCAGCCCAGCGCGAAAGTTGACTGACGTAGCCAGATTCACCGGCGACCTGTCGGTGACGGCCTGTTTCGCCCCTGTCGACGCCGTCATTTTCGTTGGCAAAAACGTGAGCAATCCCGCAAAGAGCACGATGATCCCCGTTCCCGCGCCCATCCACAGCATTTTGCGCCGCCGTGTCTTCTTATTTTGCATGCTCCTGATCGCGGTCATCGTCGTGGCCCCTTCGCTCATGACGCTGTCATGATTTCAGTTGTATTCGCACAGTGTCTCCTGATCACTGAACGGGCACGTTGTAGTTGAATCCGCTGTTGCTATCCCAGTTGGCGTTCTGGTCTTCAAAAGACACATTGAATTCCGTCGCGCCCGCGGGAACCGTGATCGTGGCGGCCCATGTTCCGTTTGCTTGCTGGGTCATGGCCGTATCCGTTACACCGTTCCATCCGTTGTAGCCCCAGTGCATGTCAAGCGAAGTGGCTGTCGGCGCCAGAGAACCATAGTAATAGATTGTGGCTGTCTGCCCCGCCGCAAGCGTCGATGGATTGGTCGTCACAACACTTGGCATCTGAATCTCCATGTTGTAGTTGCTTCCACCGTTATTGTCCCAAGTTCCATTTTGATTGTAATAGGCAGCGTTGAGCTGCGTGCCCACCGGAACGGTGACGGTCGCCTTCCAGGAACCGTTCGCCTGCTGCGTCATCGGTGTATCGGCGACGGCATTCCAGCCATTGTAGCCCCAGTGCATCGTGACGGCGCTGGAGGACGAAGCCAGCGAACCGTCATAATAAATGGTGGCTGTTTGCCCTGCCGTGAGCGGGCTCGGATTCGAACTCACCGCCTGCAGGCCGGTATTCGCCGCAAGCGGACCACCTGCTTGCTCAAGGATGGTCGCATAGTGCCCCGGCAGCGTTACCGAGATGTTGCCGCTGCTGTCCACCGTGTAACTCGAAGGTTCTGTGACGCCTCCGACCAGCGGAGTGACATTGTTCAGTGTGCTGCCAAACGCCGCGCCTGCATCCGCCGCCGGAATCGTCTCTGTCTCAGACGTGTTGCTGTTGTTCAAAACGACGATCATCCGATTGTTGGCGTCAAAGCGTGAGAATGCGTAGACATTCGTGGTGTTGTCTGCCACAAGCGTCATGAACGATCCGTCGCGCAGCGCCGAATACTGGTGACGCAGCGCAATCATCTTCTGATAGAGCTGGAATACGCTGTTGCCGCCGTTCGCCACTTGACTCCAGTCGAACGTCCACCGCTTGCCAGCGTCATTCGTGCCGCCGCCCATCATGCCGTATTCATCGCCGTAGTAGATGGTCGGCAATCCGACGTACGTGAATTGCAGGAAAGCGCCAAGGTAGTCCTTCCAGTAATTCGGCGTGCCGCCGTACGGTTCCGTGAAAGTCGCGCCATTGGGCGCGGTGTAAGTCTTGTAGTTGATCACAGAAGCCGCCCGCTCGCCAAAGCGCGGCGTATCCTGCGTACTGAGTTGATTGACCTGCGTCAGTTGCGCTGCGCGGGGCGCCTGCACCAACGTGTTATGCAGCCATTGGTCGAGTTGGGTGGGATCAATGCTGGCCGCGCTGAAGCCATCGTTATACCCGGTGACCCACTCTGAAGCCGGCTGCAAAAACCCATTGTAGTTGATCGAGCTGTCCCACTGGTGACCGCCAAGCCACTGATACGGTTGCGATCCTTCATACCATTCTCCGAAGATGAATGCGTTGGGGTTCGCGGCTTTAACCGATTTTCGAAAACCTTG
>JAKADD010000026.1 GCA_021820825.1 Bacillota bacterium | reverse complement strand
GCCGCCGACGAGGTGGAGCGTAATTTTGAAGCGCTTGTCGTAGGCGGATCCACCGTCAACTTCTCGGTCGGCGCCAATCTCATGATGATGCTGATGGAAGCGCAGGATGAGAACTGGGATGAGATTGATCTGGTAGTCAGACAGTTTCAAAATGCCAATATGAGGCTCAAGTATCTGAAGAAACCTGTCGTGATTGCGCCGTACGGCCTGACCCTTGGCGGAGGAGCGGAAATCGCCATGGCCGGGCAGCAGATGCAGATGGCCGCCGAGACTTACTGTGGATTGGTGGAAGTGGGCGTGGGGCTCTTGCCGGGAGGCGGCGGCAACAAGGAAGTTTTGATTCGGATGATGGAGCAGTTGCCAATCGGTGCGGATCTGTCGCCGTTGCCGCTTGTTCAGAAGGCGTTTGAACTGATCGCCCTGGCAAAAGTCTCATCCAGCGCCAGGGATGCGCAGAGTCTGGGCTATGCGCGCATGCGCGACGGCGTCTCCATAAACCGCGACCACTTGCTCGCGGACGCGAAAACAGCCGCTTTAAATCTGGCCAGGTCATTTATTCCACCTGTGCAACAGCGGGTACCGGTGGTTGGAGAAAACGGGGCGGCGCTCTTTAAGATGGGCGTCTACGGGATGCAGAAGAGTGGGTATATCTCTGCGCACGACGTGTTGATCGCCAAACAGGTGATTCGTGTTCTGACTGGAGGAACTGCGGCAGGCGGATCGCTGGTGAGTGAGCAGTATCTCCTTGATCTGGAGCGCGAAGCGTTCCTGTCGCTCTGCGGGGAAGCAAAGACACAGGCCCGCATGCAGCACATGCTGCAAACAGGAAAACCATTGCGCAACTGAGACGGCGTTACAGCAAGAGAAAGTCAGGAGGGAATAGCGATGAGAGAAGCCGTGATTGTGGCCGGAGCACGCAGCGCTGTGGGCAAGGCCGGACGCGGAAATCTGCGTCAAACCAGGCCCGACGAGCTCGCCGCCATGATTCTGAAAGGCGTACTCGCGCGCGTGCCTGAACTCGACCCTGCGCAGATTGAGGACATTGTTCTCGGTTGTGCAACTCCTGAAGCGGAGCAGGGGATGAATCTGGCGCGCATCATTGCACTGCGCGCCGGCCTGCCGACGTCAGTGGCGGGTGTGACCGTCAACCGCTTTTGCAGTTCGGGCCTTCAGGCCATCGCGATGGCGGCGCAGTCGATTCAGACAGGCATGAATGAGGTGGTTGTGGCAGGCGGCGTGGAGAGTATGAGCCGTTTGCCGATGGGCGGCCACAATATATCGCCCAATCCCTATCTGGCCGAGTATTATCCCGAGTCGTACATGTCGATGGGTCACACTGCGGAGGAAGTGGCGCGCCGCTTTGGCGTGAGCCGCGAAGACCAGGACGCATTCGCCCTGCAGAGCCATCGGCGCGCTGCGGCGGCCATGCGCGAAGGCAAATTTAAAAATGAAATCATTCCCGTCGCTGTCACATTGACGGATACGGATGAAAATGGACGTGTGCGGGAGCGCAGGATCACTGTGGATACGGATGAAGGGGTGCGATTTGACACGACGCTGGACGCGCTCGCAAAACTGAAACCGGCGTTCAGCGTAACAGGCAGTGTGACCGCGGGAAACTCTTCGCAAACGAGTGACGGTGCGGCGGCGCTCGTGATGATGTCCGACCGGCAGGCAGCCGCTCAGGGTCTGCAACCGATTGGCGTCTTTCGTTCGTTCGCCGTTGCGGGCGTCGATCCCGACATCATGGGCGTGGGGCCGATCGCAGCGGTTCCAAAGGCGCTCGAAAAGGCTGGGCTGACGCTCGCCGACATCGACCGCATTGAGTTGAATGAAGCGTTTGCAGCACAGGCGCTCCAGGTCATCAGGGTGCTTGACATGGATCAGGGCAGGGTCAATGTAAATGGCGGGGCCATCGCTCTGGGTCACCCGCTGGGTTGCACTGGCGCTCGGCAGACGGTGACGGTGCTCGAAGAACTGAAACGCGTCGGCGGGCGTTATGGACTCGTGACGATGTGCATTGGCGGCGGCATGGGAGCGGCAGGAGTGATCGAGAGACTGTGACGCAAACGGTGATGCAGGCGGGAACGGCAGCAATGACTGTAGAGGGAGGCGTTTGATCATGAACAGTTCACAGCGCGAACACGGGGCGCAGTTTTTTGTCGCGGAGGGGCATGCAGACAGCGTTTTTACGCCTGAGGATTTTACTGAAGAGCATCGCATGATCGCAAAGACTGCGGAAGAGTTCATCCACGCCGAGATTCTGCCTGTGGCGGAACAACTGGAACACCAGGACTGGGATCTGACCGTCAAGCTTTTGCGCAAGGCCGGCGAAGTGGGTTTGCTGGCTGCAGACGTACCCGAGGCGTATGAAGGATTGGGGCTCGACAAGGTCAGTTCGTCGCTGCTCACGGAACAAATCACCAGGGGTGGATCGTTTGCGCTGTCTCATGGGGCGCATGTTGGCATTGGAACGCTCCCGATCGTGTATTTCGGAAATGATGCGCAAAAGAAGAAGTATCTCCCTGATCTTGCCAGCGGAAAAAAATTGGCGGCGTACGCGTTGACCGAGCCGGGTTCCGGGTCCGATGCGCTCGGCGCCAGAACGTCGGCAAAGCTGACCGCGGACGGCAAACATTATGTGCTGAATGGCAGCAAGCAGTTCATCACGAATTCTGCATTTGCCGACCTGTTTATCGTCTATGCCAAAATTGACGGCGAACAATTTTCCGCGTTCCTTGTCGAGCGCGATACGCCTGGGCTGTCAACTGGTCCCGAGGAAAAGAAGATGGGAATCAAGGCGTCGTCCACACGTCCGCTGATATTGGAAGATGTGCATGTGCCAATCGAAAATTTGCTCGGTGAACCCGGCCGCGGTCATGTAATCGCGTTCAACATCCTGAACATCGGCCGTTACAAATTGGCCGTCGGTTGTGTCGGGGGCGCCAAAGAAGCGCTTGAGACAGCCATCCGCTACGCCAAGACGCGCGAACAGTTCAAACGTCCGATCGCTTCGTTTCCGCTCATCCAGGGGAAAATTGCAGACATGGCCATGCGCATTTTTGTCGCGGAGAGTATCGTCTACCGCACCACCGGCGCGATCGACCAAGCGCTCGAGGAAGTGGATCTGTCAGGTGAAGACGCAGGGCGAAAAGCCGCCAAGGCGATTGAGGAATTTGCCATCGAATGTTCGATCAACAAAGTATTCGGTTCCGAGACTCTTGATTTTGTGGTGGATGAAGGGGTGCAGATTCACGGCGGCGCAGGTTATATCCAGGACTACCCAATCGAACGCATGTATCGCGATTCCCGGATCAACAGAATTTTTGAAGGAACAAACGAGATTAACAGGCTGCTTATTCCGGGAACGTTGATGAAAATGGCGTTAAAGGGTGAAGTGGCGTTGCTGCAGGCTGCCCAGACACTGCAACAGGAACTGCTGGAACCGCTTGAACCTGCCGACGAGAGTGCAGTTCTTGGTCTGGAACGCCACGCGGTAGCCATGGTGCGCAAGCAGTTTCTGTTCGCCGGCGGTCTGGCGGTGCAAAAGTATGGACAAAAGCTGGAACAGGAACAGGAAGTGCTGGCCGACCTCGCAGATCTGGGAATTGCCCTGTACGGAATGGAGAGCGCTCTCCTGCGCGCGCAAAAAGCACTTGCGAGGAGCCATCATAACGCGGCTCTTCAGGCCGATTATGTGCGCCTGTATGTGGCAGAGACATTCCCGGAAGCGGAACGGCTGACAAAAGATATTCTTGCCATCATGGAAGAGGGAGACGGGTTGCGGACGGCGCTCTCTGTGCTGCGTAAGCTCACGCGCATGCTCCCTGCAAACACGGCAGCGCTCAAAAGAGGAATTGCCGGCCGGCTGCTGGAGGCTGAGAAGTACCTGGCCTAGGGGAGCAGTGATAATCCTAATTAGGGCAGGCGCATAACGGTACATATAGCGTCTGAATAATGCCTCAGACGCTATATCTGGAATCACTGCGCCTGCATCGCGGACTTTATCACTGCTCCCCTAGGGAACCTGTGAAAAAGTCCGGAGCGCTGCGAAAACTGAACACATACAGCGTGTGAGGATCTAGTCAAACGCTGTATGTGGACAATCTGGCGAGGACCGATCAAATTTCATGGTTCCCCTGGACGCTGCTTTAGAAAGTGGCGCGCATGGCCTGTACCAGCATGGGTTGCCATACGAAGCGCGCAAGGCTGATAGCCCAGACATTGAGGATATCCCCGGAAGCAGGGGCGATGGTTAGACTGAATCTGTCGCCCGGCAGATCAGCGCTCACTACCGCGGACGCCGCCAAGGGCGAAGGCAGAATCTGCGCTGTCGCGGACTTCGCGCCATGCACTGACTGGTTCTGCGTTGCAGTGAATGCCGCCAAGGGCGTCGATGAGAACTGCGCAGTCGCGGATCCCGAGCCGGGCGCCGACGGGAACTGCGCAGCCGCAGTCGCCGCCATGGGCGCCGTCTGGGGCGGCGTGAGCCCTGAAGCCGCGCCCGGATCCTGACGGCGCAAACCCGCTTCGCCATAGACTCGTTGTCCGAAACGGGAGCCTGTTCCCGCTTTCTCTCTGATCATGTCTGCAAAAATGGGCAGCTTATTGCGAAATGCAACCGCCTTGCGTGGTATGATATAGACGATGATATGCTGCTTCACGCCAAAATTGAGAGCGGTCTGTTCCCTGTTATAAAATACGTCAATATGGGAGCCGGTAATCGCTCCGCCAGTGTCGTCTGCGACGCGCAGGCCGACGCCGGGAATATACACGGGCGTTCCATACGGAATGACACTCGGATCCACCGCAATTGACAGGCCCTGTTTTGCCAGCTGACCTGTGGACGTAATGCCGTAACCCGGTTCGCCAGGGTATTTTCCAGTGGAAGCATAGCCGTCGGTGTACGCTGTCAGTGTGCATACCATAGCTCGTGAGCCGGGCGGCAGGTTCGCTGCTGGCGTGGGAATTGTCAGTCGTTCACCGCTAAAGATGAGATCCGGGTTGGCGATGTTGTTTTGCGCGGACAACACGGCGACTGTGGTGTGAAATGCGGCCGCCACTGCGCTGAGTGTATCGCCGGGCTGAACTACATAAGTTGTTTCGTGCGCTTTCAGTGTGCTGGCTACAGCGAACGTCGGACCGACCGCCAGTCCGCAAAGAAGCAGTCCGAGTACCGCTAAGGTTTTCATTGTCTCCACTCTCCTTGGGAATTTACTAGCATTGTGGACGAAAAGTAGGTCTATTAAACGTACGGGTAGACACTCTGTACGTTGTGAGGCAGGGATCTGAATGATTTGGATCATTATGGTAGTCTTGATTGTCCTGGCAGTCGGTATTTTTGTTGCTGTTGAGCGAAGAAAGGGGAATTATTCCTTTCGAATCCATAAACTTCAGAAGCGATCACAAACTCTTATTGCGGGAATTCTCGCCATGCAGGAAGATCTGGACTATCTGTCCCTGTATGACGGAAAAGCGGCGGAAGCGGAGGCCAGGAAGATTGCGGCGCAGTCCAGCCAAGCCAACGAGATTGCCGTGAGCACTGCAGAGCAACTGCAGATTCTGCTGCGCAGGAGCCGCAATCTACTGGATGTCAGCGATCTGTATGTGGACATCGGTCTTCAGGAGGAACAGTTGGAGCATGGCGAGGAACTGTATGCAAGCGCTGTGCGGGGAATAAAAAAACTCGGCGGAGACGGGCGGCGCTGAAACTCACCCGAAAATCCTGAGGGCGCAGACAGGTGCTGGGGGAGCAGTGATAATCCAGAAGTGGTTGCCGGCGACGGAGTAGGCGTGATATGCTATGATTACAAGACTGAGCGCTCGCTCGGAAAGAGGGCCATACGGGGAGTGAAGCGCCAGTGAAAAATGGAGGCATCGTCGCAACACCAGTCAAGGACCCTGAATTGGTGCGGGTGCGCCGCGATCAGATTGTCAAGGCGGCCACGCGACTGTTTTCAGAAAAGGGCTATCACGGAACGACGACAAGAGAAATAGCCCGGGAGAGCGGGTTGGGCACAGGCACGCTGTACGAGTATGTCAGTTCAAAAGAAGATATTCTGTACCTGGTTTGCGACAGGATTCACACGGAAGTGGAAAACAAGTTGCATTTTGTGATTCCTCCGGGGGCGCGTATCATAGAAGTATTGCCGCAGGCGCTCGCAGGCTTTTTTCGCGTGATGGATGAGTTGCAGGAACTGGTGCTGCTGATTTACCAGGAAACCAAATCGTTGCCTCCCGACTACATGCGTCATGTGCTTCGCAGGGAAGCGGAGATTACAGATCATTTTGCGGAACTGCTGCGGCAGGGAATCGCTGACGGTTCCTTCACAGTGGCTCCTGAAGTCGTCTCGCTGATGGCCCACAATATCACCGTGCTCGGTCAAATGTGGGCGTTTCGGCGCTGGACGCTGCATCGTACTTACTCGTTACAGACATTCACGGAGACCCAGACTTCATTGATCATGCGCGAATTGTGCGCTTTCAACTGAAGGGGTTAAGAATGGTGGGGGTGAACGATATGGACAGTACAGTTTACAGGCCGCAGCACCGGGTGCGCTTTGTGACGGCTTCCAGTCTGTTTGACGGACATGACGCTTCGATCAACATCATGCGTCGACTCTTGCAGGGGTGCGGTGTAGAAGTGGTGCACCTGGGCCATAACCGCTCCGTACAGACGATCGTGCAGACCGCTATTGAAGAGGATGTTCAGGGTATCGCCCTCAGTTCGTACCAGGGCGGCCATATGGAGTTTTTCAAGTATATGATCGACATGCTGCGCGAACGCGGAGCGGAGCACATCAAGATCTTCGGCGGCGGCGGCGGCGTGATCGTTCCGCAGGAGATCGCGGATCTGCACGCGTACGGCGTTACGCGCATCTATTCTCCCGATGATGGCCGCGCGCTCGGATTGCAGGGTATGATCAACGACATGGTGCGCTCCTGTGACAGTCCGACGCCAAAGACGGCGGCGCGGGAATTTCTCGCGTCGGATCATCCCCTCTATACTACTGACAAGCGTACGATTGCGGAGTTGGTGACACTGCTGGAGGAACTGGTGGAAAATGGACAGCCGACCGCGAAAGTATTGGCAAGGTTGTCGGCAGACGGCGCCAGACACGCGCATCTGGCTGATCAGGCGAGGGAACGCGGGGGAACGGCCGCCACGGCGGTCATGACGCGTGAGTTGCCCGCGCGTGCTCACACAGTCGGGATTGTGGTTGGCATCACGGGCACTGGCGGAGCAGGCAAGAGCTCACTGACAGATGAACTGGTGCGGCGGTTTTTGCATGATTTCGAGGACAAAACCGTTGCCATCGTTTCGATTGATCCGTCCCGGCAAAAGACGGGCGGAGCCCTTCTGGGCGACCGCATCCGAATGAACTCCATTTACCATGCGCGCGCCTTCATGCGCTCGCTTGCCACCCGGACTTCCCGCTCGGAACTGTCGCTCGCCATACAGGAAGCAATCGCCGTCTTGCGGGCGGCGGGGTTTGACCTGATTCTCATTGAGACAAGCGGGATTGGCCAGGGAGACGCTGCGATCGCTGCGATTGCGGACGTCAGTCTGTACGTGATGACAAGTGAATATGGGGCGCCCACACAACTCGAAAAAATCGATATGCTTGATTATGCCGACCTTGTCGCGATCAACAAGTTTGACCGCAAGGGATCCCTTGACGCATTGCGCCATGTGCGCAAACAACTGCAGAGAAATCACAATCGATTCCATGATGATCTTGACGCAATGCCTGTGTACGGAACGATCGCAAGCCAGTTCCATGACATCGGAACCAACGCCCTCTATCAGGCGCTTATCGCGCGTATCAATGATAAAACGGACGCTGGCTGGACTACGCAGGGCGGGCTGCCGCAAGGGCTTCCGGAGAAACCGGCCATTATTCCCGCTGACCGTGTCCACTACCTGCTCGAGGTTGTGCAGACAGTCCAGCGCTATCACGGCTTCGTAGAACAACAGGCCGCGCTTGCACAGCAGTGGTACCAGATTGAAGGGGCGCTTGCCGCCATGCAGGACCAGTTGCCCGAGGTCACCGCAGCTCTGTCCGGCAAGCTGTTGAGTGTCAAAACTATGATGAACGCGGAAAGCCGCAAACTGCTGGAACGGTTTCCGGATCTTGTCGAACGCTACTCGCAACCTGAACTGGTTTCGCGCGTTCGGGATCGCGAACTGCGGACGCCGCTTTATGTGCAATCGCTGTCAGGCCTCAATATTCCTAAAATTGCTTTGCCGCGAATGCACGATTACGGAGATATCATGCGCTATTTGCTGTTGGAAAACGTTCCTGGAGAATTTCCCTATACAGCGGGGGTGTTTCCGCTCAAGCGCACAGAAGAAGAACCGCGCAGGCAATTTGCAGGTGAAGGAACGCCTGAGCGGACCAATCGCAGGTTTCACTATCTGTCCAGCGGCGACAGCGCCAAGCGTCTCTCCACAGCGTTTGACAGCGTGACCCTGTACGGAGAAGACCCTGATTACAGACCGGACATTTATGGAAAAATCGGGGAAAGCGGCGTATCCATCTGTACTCTGGATGACATGGCGGCGCTCTATGCGGGATTTGACCTGACCAATCCCACCACGTCGGTCTCCATGACAATCAATGGTCCCGCGCCGATTATTCTTGCCATGTTTCTGAATACGGCGATCAACCAGCAGTTGCATGCGGCGGAGGCCCAGAGCGGCAGTTCCTTGTCGCCGGAACAGCGCTCCGCGATTGCGGAGCGGACCCTGCAAGTCGTGCGCGGCACAGTGCAGGCGGACATTCTCAAAGAAGATCAGGGCCAGAATACGTGCATATTCTCTACGGAGTTTGCTCTGCGTATGATGGGCGACATGCAACAATTCTTTATCGAGCACAGTGTCCGCAACTACTATTCCGTCTCCATCAGCGGTTACCATATCGCGGAAGCGGGCGCCAACCCGATCTCGCAGTTGGCCTTCACGCTGTCGAATGCGTTCACGTACGTCGAATACTATCTGAGCCGCGGTATGCACATTGACGAATTTGCGCCCAATCTCTCCTTTTTCTTCAGCAATGGAATGGATCCGGAGTACACGGTGATGGGCCGAGTGGCGCGCCGTATCTGGGCGATTGCGATGAAACAGATGTACGGCGCAAACGACCGCAGCCAGAAATTAAAGTATCATATTCAAACCTCCGGGCGCTCCCTGCATGCTCAGGAAGTGGATTTTAACGACATTCGGACTACGCTTCAGGCGCTGCTCGCCATTTACGACAACTGCAATTCACTGCATACAAACGCGTATGACGAGGCGGTCACAACGCCCACTGAGCAGTCGGTGCGCAGAGCCATGGCGATCCAGATGATCATCAATCGCGAGTTTGGACTTACGAAAAACGAGAATCCTCTGCAAGGCGCCTACATTACCGAGGAACTCACGCAGTTGGTGGAGCGTGCTGTGCTCGATGAGTTTTTGCGCATCCATGATCGCGGCGGCGTGCTGGGCGCGATGGAGACACAATACCAGCGAAGCAAGATCCAGGAAGAATCACTCTACTATGAGACGCTGAAACATTCTGGTGAACTTCCTATCATCGGGGTGAATACCTATCTTGGCCCGTCGTCAGAAGACGGTGGGCATACGGCGCCGCAACTGGAGCTGGCCCGTGCGACTGGCGAGGAAAAAGAACAGCAGATAAACGGATTGCGCCAATTTCAGGAAGAGCATCAGCGGGAGGCCGCACCTGCATTGCGGCGGTTGCAGGAGGTCGCGCAAAACGGCGGCAATATTTTTGCCGAACTGATGGAGACTGTCAAAGCGGCCAGCTTGGGACAGATCACGGCCGCGCTCTATGAGGTGGGCGGACAGTATCGCCGCAACATGTGAAAAGTGGACGCAGCGGCGGCTGGTCAGGGAACGGTCGACAGCCACTTGGAGCCACCTCGTCGAGGTGGCTGCAAGTGGCCTCGTGGTGGCTGCCTGTTTCAGGATCGGACTAAACACATGTGATACAATACGGGATGATAATCGCTTCTATAGGGGGAATATGTTTCAGATGCAATTGTGGCAGACTCTGATTTTTGCTCTGGTTCAGGGAATCACGGAGCTCTTTCCGATCAGCAGCGTTGGGCACGGTGTACTGTTGCCCTATATCTTGCATTGGCCCAATATACAGGCTAATCCCGCTTTCCTGCCATTCCTTGTCATGCTCCATGTCGGTACGGCGGTCGCTTTGCTAATCTATTTTCTGATCGACTGGCTGGTTTTTCTAAAGGCTGTGTTCGCGTCGGGAAAGGCGGCGGAAACGACCGCTTCCCAGGCGGCCCGCAAGCAGTTCTGGCTGCTGGTGGTCGCAACGTTGCCAGCGGTGGTCATAGGCGGTCTGGGTGTCAAGAAGTTTGCCGCACTGTTCGCCACGCCGCGAGTGGCCATGGTCTTCCTCATCGTCAATGGCGTCATTCTTATTCTCGGAGACAGACTGCTGCGCAGAAAGGGCAATAAAGACCCCCAGGATCTGACGTTTGGACAGGCTATCGTGGTCGGTCTTCTGCAGTCTCTGGCGCTCATTCCCGGTTTCTCCAGATCCGCCATGACCATGATTGGCGGGCTCATGTACGGGCTGCGCTATGAGGCTGCGGCACGTTTCAGCTTTCTGCTCGCGACTCCCATTATTTTGGGCGCCGCTGTCCTTGAACTGCCAAAGCTGCACCACGCTCCGCACGGCATGCTTCCGATGGCGCTTGTCGGCGGACTGGTCGCCGGTATAGCGGCGTATCTGAGCACCTGGTTCCTGATGCGCTATTTCAAGACGCACGAGATCAAGGCTTTGCGGCCGTTTGGCATTTACTGCGTGATCGTTGGATTGGGTACGCTCGTGTACAGCTTTATTGTCTGATTGTTTTGCCGGGCGGATAAAAATCTGCTGAGGACGCACCATGGTAATGCGCGCATTCTGGACGCCGCCGCCATGGCGCGTTCTTTTTTTCGGCAAAGGAGGGGAGCCATGCGTGAACAGGAGCGATCCAGCACAGCAACTGCACGTCTGCAAAACAGCATAGAGAATCAGCGCAGCCGCCGCTCCAGTCGACTCGATCACGGCGGTCGTCTGCTGCTGGGAATTGGAACAGCGTTCATGGCTGCTCTGGCTTTATCCGGCACCTTTGTAAATGTTTATATTTGGAAAGTAGATCACTCCTTTATCGCGATTGGACTGTTCAATCTGCTGACCTTTGGCATATTGCCGCTGGCATTTCTCGGCAGTGGGTTCCTCGCGCCGCGACTCGGCGAACTGTGGATTCTACGCGCAGGGGTTGTGTCAGTGGCGATTTTCTTCGCCATCCTGCTTGTGCTCGGGGAACGCAGCGTCCACCATGTGCTGTGGCTGGGCACGTTCTTTGGGATCGGTCAGGGGCTTTACTGGTTCGCCTTTCACATTTTGACGTTTGACATGACCAACCCGGACAATCGCGGCCGTTTTAACGGCCTTGCGGGATTGTTTGGATCGCTCGTGGGTATGACGGGCCCCTATGTCGCGGGCTATTTGATCGTTCATTCCCGGCGTTTTTCCGGTTATCACATCATCTTTGCCCTGGCGCTGCTGTTGTTTGCCATGCTGCTTCTATTGTCGTTTCGCTTCCGTCATCGGGTAGAACCGCGCGCGCTGCGCATGCAACAGGGATTCCGCTTTCAGGAGGATCCTGATTGGTGGAGATTGTGGGTCGGTTCGGTGGTGTTTGGGCTGCGCGAAGGAGTGTTCTCGTTTTTCGTTGGCCTGTTGGTGTTCTTTGTTGCGCGCAATGAAGAAGGTCTCGGGCTATACGGACTATGGACGGGGCTGATTTCTCTCGGTTCGTTTTATGCTGCCGGAAAGGTTGTGAACAGAGGTCGCGTGAGCACGCTGTTAATGGGTGCGGCGGCGCTGTTGCTGGGTGTGGTTGCGCTCATTCTTCTGTTGCCTGTCAGTCAGTGGACATTGGCGGTGTTTGGCGGTGTAACCGCGGGTGCGTTGCCGTTTTTTGTGGTTCCCTTCGGCACGATGGTCATGAACGAGATTGACGAATCGGCCGCATCGGCAAGATACAGGGCTGAGCATCTGATCAGCAGGGAATTGGCGCTTGGCCTCGGTCGAACTGTCAGTATCCTGGTATTTCTTGGCGTGGCCAGGCATCTGGGTTCTCCAGGCGCGCTTGCGGGAACAGCCGCGTGTTTTGCGTTCGCGCATACGATCACCTATATGCTGGTTCAAAAGGTGACATTCACACGCCGCAAGACGGTTGGTTGAATGGCGGTCACACGGCTCTGCCAAGACGGATCGTGCCTTGCGCCAGCGTTCAGTCTGGTGCAGCCTGAGGCCGCACAGTTCGCTGCAGTGCAAGGCATGATCCGTCCTGGCAGTCATTTTCAGTTTGCTGTTGTTGCCGTGCAGTGGCAGGCAATTCTATTTTTTAAAGAAATTCCTATTTTTTTCCAGGAATGATTTTTCTTCCTCGGGAACAAAATCTTCCTGGAAAATGGCTGATACAGGACATACTGCTTCACACGCTCCGCAGTCGATGCAGGTATCGGGATCGATGAAA
>JAKADD010000025.1 GCA_021820825.1 Bacillota bacterium | reverse complement strand
GTATCGTTCTTTGAATACCGCCGTCTTACCGCTCAGTTCTTCGTCGCTGAGCGCCTCCATCTGCGGTTCCAGTATCCGGATTTTCTCAATAGTCCGGAGCAATCGTTTAATCTCACGATCGCTGCTGATGCCCACGACATTTTTAATGAACCCTATCAACAGGGTGTCACTCCCCTCAAGCCGTTAACAGTCTACATGAATCCACGAACCGCCTGTGATCGAAAGGAGCCGATCATGCGGGTCTTAGATTAACATTGTACCTCTTTCCCGGCCCGTAAACAATAAGGGCGGCTCCAGCCACCCTTATTCATACAAAAAGGCATAATTCATGATTTGTGGGAGATGCCGCGGTTATATTCGTATTCGCCATTCGCAATGCCAAGCAACGCCGCCGTGGCAATTACGGCGGGCCACGGCGTGCTGATGGCCCGCGCACAGATCACGCCGACAATACCGATCAACAGAGTGACCAGCATGGTCACAGCAAGCGATGTCGCATCAGACAGCCGACGAATATTCCAGAACAGCAGATGTACGGCCTTCCAGACGACAAGAAACACGATCAGTTGCAGAATCCAGACCAGAAATCCCATCGTTCTACCTCCTTGCGGCCAGCGCGCAAAGAATCGCCTATATTCAGCGTATTCTGCGCGCCAGTCCATTTTGCCGAAGAAGGCAGTCCTGTTTCTTTCCTGACCAGGATCCGATGCTTTCATGCCTGACCGTGCAAGCCTGGGGAGCAGTGATCAAGTCTCTGCTCCCGCGGGCCGGGCCAGGCTGACCCGCGATCAGTTGGTTTCGATAAGACCGTACTGGCCATCGTGCCGACGATAGACGACATTCGTCACTTCCGTCTCTGCATTTGCAAATACGAAGAAATCATGGCCAAGCATATCCATCTGCAGAATCGCTTCGGACAGATGCATGGGTTTCATGTCAAACCGTTTCATGCGCACCACCGGGTACTCGAAATCATCGTCCACAACAGCCGTTCCCGTGTCTGCAGGTCCCGCGTTCCCACGAAAACCTTCCTTGGCCCTGCTTCCCTCCACTTTCATACGATGTCCTACTTTTTGACCTATCTTATGCTTATACTTTTCTAACTGTTTTTCCAACTTGTCCATCATCAGGTCAATCGAAGCGTACATATCATCAGATCGTTCTTCTGCCCTCAGAATCATATGCGACACGGAGATCATGGTTTCCACCGTGTGAACATCCCGCGTCACCGACATCGTGACCGTCGCTTCCTGATTGTCGGACGCCTCAAAATATCGCTCAATTCGCACAAACTTCTTCTCCAGATACTCTCTTAAGGCAGGTGTTACATCAAGATGATGGTCTCCACGAACGTGAATCTTCATCACATGTGTTCCTCCCTTCGGAATTAACGAGATTATAACACCGTCACAACAATAGCGCAAAGGAGTTTGCATACTAATGCGATCCCTTTACAGAGTCTGAAATCGGTCGCAACGACCCGGGAAGACTGTCTTACCCCACCCATGTGTTATATGCTATAGGCAGGAGGTGATTGTGTGGAGTATACCGATCTGACGCCTGAAAAGCAGGCGTATATACGCAGACTGGCAAACCGGCTCGTGCGCCTGCGCAGAAGCGCTTCCATCGACGCAGACGACCTTGCTTCCGCAGCCGCGATGCGCTGGTGGCGTTATTGCCTTCGGGTTCCCGAGGGCATGGATCCTTCCCTGATTGAGATCACATTTCGACAACAGGTCAAATTCGCCATGCGCGATGTCCTGCGCGATTCCGCCCCTGTAAAAACGACCCGCGCCTATCAAAACAAACTGAAAGCATATGAAACTCCCTACACGGTGAGTCTCGACCATGCGATCGACATCAGCGCCGGCGATGAACACCCGGACCTCGAACTGTGGCTTGACGTAGTCGCGGGCGTCAACCAATTGGCGCCGCGCGAACAGACAATTCTCTCTCTGGCAGTCGAACACGGCTATTCATTTACTGAAATCGCCTATGCCATGGATGTATCGGTGTCAACGATTACCCGCGCCTATCAGCGCGCATTGCAGAGCATTCGCGAAAATATGTCCGATAGCCAAAAAGCACGCAAAAAATAGTGTTTTTCGACCGTTTATATAAGTGAGGGGGTAAAGAGTATGAGTTCATCGCCCATCGAACCACCCAACAACGTAAATCCTGTCGCCGGAACGCAGAACGGTCGCGGCGCCGGAAAGGCAGAACAGCGCAGTGGCAAGTCGGATGCTGCAAGCAAGTCCCAGCGGCTCGAGCACATTCGCGCGCAGATTGCGAACGGCACATTCACTGTAGACACCGGAAAATTGGCGAGCAGCCTTTTAGAGAGCGGGTTGCTCAAACAACCCTGAGAACCATGCCAAGTTCCCGGGGCCGCAGTTGGACCCAGCGTCATGCTGGCCGATCGATTCTGACAGACGCGTGTCCAGAAAGGGAGTGACAACGTGAACGGAGCGACTGCGGATAGACTGTTGGGCGAGATCGAAACAGTGACCGAAGATGTTCTTGCCACGCTGGTGGAACATCGTCCAGGTGATCTTGAGCCACTCGTGGTCAAACAGTGCCAACTCATGCGCATGTTGGAAACAGTTCCAATCCAGAGTATCGACCAGAAGCGACTGAGCGGACTGCAGGACGTGATCGTGAGACAACAGACTCTGGTCGCACAGGCGTTGCGCGTCACGGAATCATTTTTGCAGGAACTCAGCAGGATGCGCGCATTCAATCAAGTCGGCTAGGAAGCAGAAGAACGAATCCCGGCATAGGGTTTATGCCGCTGGAAGGGGGCGCAGTGATGAGCATATCGACATTCTCCGTATTAAATGTCGGGGTGACCGCCCTCGATGCCATGCAGCAGGGTGAATCCGTTGTGGCGAACAACATCGCAAACGCCAATACACCAGGCTACGTCCAGGAGAGCGCCGCTCTTGCAGAAGCCAGCCCTTATCCCCCGTTGCCGTCGAACAATGCGCCGATGCAAAGCGGCCAGTTCGGCCAAGGCGTTCAGGTGGCGGCGATCAATCGCCAGACCAGCGCCTTTGTCAACCAGCAGGACCGGGCTAACCAGGCCACTTACAACATGTACAGTACGCACAGCCAAACCCTCAGCAACATTGAGGCCATCCTTAACGAACCAAGTTCAAGCAGCTTGCAAAGCTCCCTGGATCAATTCTTTCAATCATGGCAGACTTTATCCACCGATCCTTCCAACGCGGCGGCGCGCCAGTCGGTGCTGAGCGAGGCGCAGACACTCGGGCAAACCTTTCAGACAGTGACGACGCAGTTACAGCAAACACAGACAAATCTCGGAACGGTCATCGTAGGCCAACTTGGTGAACTCAACCAGTACGCAAGTCAGGTGGCGACGCTTAACCAGCAGATCACAGCGGTTTTGGCCGCTGGCGAAAACCCGAACCAGTTACTGGACCAACGCGGAATTCTCCTGAATAAGATGGCCGGACTGGCCGGGGTCAGTTACTCAGCGAACACCAGCATGAACGGCGCAGTGAATGTTTATATACAGCCGCCAAACAACGGAACGCCGATCCCGCTGGTAACCGGATCAACAGCGGCGACGTATCCGCCGGGAGTTCCTGTTTCACCCACCACGCTGCAGCCGCAAACAGCGTCAGTTTCCAGTCTGAATCCATACCTGTCCTATATAACATCAGGTTCCATCGCCGGAAATCTGCAGAGTTATGACGATACAAGCAATGTGCTGAGCAACCTTGACGCGATGCTGACCCAGTTCGCAAACACTGTCAATAACCAGCAGCAGCAGGGATACAACTTTAACAGTTCAACCCACAGTCCTGCGTTATTTGCCGTCAACACCATAGCTGGCCATGTATATCTTTCTCTCAGCAGCGGGATGACTCCCGACCAGGTCGGCGCGGCGGGAACGCCGAATCAACCAGGCGGCAACAGCAATGCGCTGGCCATGACCCAGTTGCAAAACCAGTCCTATAACTTTGCCTATAGCTACAACTCTCTTGCGACAGGCGCGACGGTCAATTCGACATACTCGGGAACATTCGACCAGTCGATCAGCCAACTGGTGGCAAACATCGGCGTTGAAGCAGCAGCCGCGACCTCCAGTCAAAACACCGCCCAGGCTCTCTCCCAACAGAGCAGCATGTTGCGGCAGTCGATTTCCGGCGTCGACCAGAACCAGCAGGCCGCCCTGATGGTTGAATATCAAAACTCGTACAACGCGGCGGCCAAGTTCATCAGCGTCTTCGATCAGATGTTGCAAACTTTGATCAGCAACGTATAGAGCAGAGAGTTCAGCGCAGCGGTGTCTGGGCAGGAACGCAGCATATGAATCCGAACGGGCAGGAACACTGTCCTGACGCAAACCCGAAATGGTGGTGTGAACGATGCGAATTACACAAACGATGATGACCCAACAATTTCTCAGTAACATCACAAACGACAACCAGCGCATGTCGCAACTGGAGCAGGAACTGTCCACCGGCAAGCAGTTGAACAGCCCTTCGGACAATCCGCTGGCCGTTTCGCAGGACATGGGAATCCGGGCGATTTTGTCGCAAACGCAAGGGTATCAGAGCACCATCTCGGCCGGGCTTACATGGATGAACAACACAACAGGCGCCCTGCAAAGTATGATCACAGGATTGCAGACCATCCGTACGCAAGTGGTCGAAGGCATCAACGCCACCTCTCAGACGCCGGCAGTCCAGCAGGCGCTGGCGCAAACCGTGCAGCAATTGACGGCCGGCGTTTATCAGACCCTGGATTCCCAGCAAGGAAATCGCTACCTCTTTGGCGGCAAGCAAACAGGCACCGCGCCGACGGCCAGTTTGTCCGGGGCGTCTGGCGCCCTGAATTATCAGGTTGCCAATAACAACACCATCCAGGTCAATGTGACTGCATCTTCTTTGTTCTTGACAACGCCCCCCGGAGCCGCCAATACCCTGCAACAAACGTTGACCAACATCGTCAGCGACCTGCAGGCTGGCAACACGCAGGGATTGCAGTCTGACCTGGCGGATTTAAGCGCCAACCTGAACAACGTTGTCAACGCCAACGCTGATTTGGGAACCAGAATCAATCGACTGACCGCTCTGCAAAACCAGATGGCCCAGTACAGCACGACCATGACCAACCAGAAGGGGGTGATCGAAGACGCGAACATGGCACAGGTGATCACCCAGTTCAATACAGACCAGACGGTGTATACCGCTGCGCTGAAAATGGGCTCTCAGATCCTTTTGCCTACTCTCGCCAGTTTCTTGCCATAACGGTTGATAACAATGGCGCGGTCATTGTTATAGTTTTAAAAAAAGTTAGAAGGGGTGTTTAACCATATGTCAACAGCATTTAGCATCAACAATAACTCAGCGGCGTCTGACATTCTCGCCAACCTGAATTACGTTCAAAACCAGATCAACACATCGTACGCGCAGCTGTCATCCGGCAACCGGATCAACAGCGCGGCGGCAGACCCTGCGGGATACGCCATTTCGCAACAGATGACATCCCAGGTCAACGGACTCAACCAGGCAACCCAGAACGCGCAAAATGGCATCAGCCTGTCGCAAACCGCTTCTGGCGCCATGAATCAGGTGGAGAACATTTTGCAGACCATGAACACATTGGCTGTCGAAGCGGCGAACGGCACCCAAAGTTCGACCGATCTCAGCAACCTCCAGCAGGAGATGACTGCGCTCACCACACAGATCGACAACATCGGAACGCAGACCCAGTTTAACGGCATCCAGGTGCTAAACGGCGGTTCGGTCGCCACCTCCGGACTCACCTTCCAGGTGGGCGCCCAGCAGGGCCAGACGTTGACGCTGGCCATTGCAACCATCAGTTCAACGGCGCTCGGGGTAAGCACTGCCAATATCTCGATCAGCAGCCAAGCATCCGCCCAGGCAGCCATCTCCGTCATCCAGCAGGCGATTACCAGCCTGTCGGCTTTCCAGGCGAACATCGGCGCAGTGCAAGATCAGTTGAACTATACGGTTTCCAACCTGCAAAACTCCGCGCAAAACCTGCAAAATGCGGAAGCTACCATCACCAACACCAACATGGCAAGCGCCTACACGCAATTCACACAGCAGCAGGTGCTTTCTCAGGTCGGTCTCGCCATGCTGGGCCAGGCGCAGCAGCAGCCAGGCGCAATCCTGAAACTGCTCAGCTAACTCTTTCTTACGATGTCCAAATGGGCTGACCTCCCGGAGCCAGGTGCTTCCGGGAGGAACCCTTAATGACAGGAGGCGATCCCTTTGTCAGTGAACCTGCTTCAACAGCTCAACACCATTTCCAATCCAAACGGAGTCGGAATTCCCGTCTCGACGTACGTTGCCGAGATGCAAAAAATCCTTACACAGCAGTTGACCACAGTACCCAACAATGAACTCAGCGGATTAAACGCGAGCCAAAGCGCACTGACCGCCCTGCAAACGGCTCTTCAGTCGTTTCAGACGGCCACCTACACTCTGGCGAGTTCTGCGAACTGGAACAGTGTGTCCGCCACGTCGAGTGACCCGTCGGCGTTTACGGCCACGACGAGTTCAGGCGCACAGACTGGCATCTATTCGTTGCAGGTGACCGCCCTGGCGCAGAATCAGACGAACATCCAGAACACGGATCTGGCGTCCAGCGCCTCTGGGGCGTCCAATTTCACATCCGGAACCATCACGCTCACCCCGAGTACAATCAATGGCGGCGCAACGCAAACCGTTAATGTGACGGCGAATGAGAGCCTGAACTCAATCGCGTCTGCCGTCAATTCGGACACCGCCCTGACTGGCGTGGCAGCGCAGGTGCTGTACAACGGCTCTTCGTATCAGCTCGATTTTTCCTCAACTCAAACCGGCACTGCTTATGCGTATACACTGGGAGGCACATTGATCGGAACAGGCGCCGGCCAATTCACGACCACAAACACGAGCGCCGCCAACGCGGCCATTAATCTGGGCGGTGTATCTCTATCGTCTGCCACCAATACATTCACAAATTCCATACCAAATGTCACGATTAACGTTTCCAGTCTGATGTCAACAGCAGGCACTCTCAGCATCACGTCCAGTACGTCCAGCACCGTTTCCGCCGTGCAGACCTGGATGTCGTCGTACAACAGCCTGATTGACCTTTTGCACAAGGACACGGCTTACACTGCCTCGACGAACACCAGTAACCCGAATGCCAGCGGCGCATCCGGACCTCTGTTCACCGACTCAAACGCCAACAATCTGTTATCCCAGTTGCCGTCAGCCGTCAGCCAGATCGTATCCGGCGTAAGCTCCAGTCTGAGTTCGCTTGCGGCGGTGGGGATCGTCGAGAGCCCGACCACCGGCCATCTGGAATTTCAGTCGTCGTCCGGATTCACCGGCACGTCCTTCACCGGAACACTGCAAGACGGGCAGACCATGTTTACCAACGCGCTCACAAACAATGCAAGTGGGGTTCAACAGTTGTTCGGAATTGTGCAGAACAACTCTGCGAGCACGGCAATTCCAACATCCGGCATATTGGGCAGTGTGAGCAATCTCCTGTCCACTTATTTGACGGGAGCAGGCAGCCAGCCAAGCCCCATTCAGTCGGATCTCAACTCGATCTCCTCTCAGGAGACCAATATCAACAACTATCTGACGCAAGTCAATCAGCAGATCGCACAGAGTGTCGCCAATTTTACATCGCAGTTGAATGCTCTGAACGCCGCGATCCAACAGTCTCAAGCACAAACCAAGGCAATGAGCGCATTGCTCGGCGGCGCTAGCAGTTCCTCCTCAGGGAGTTCAATTCCCTGATAGCAGCGGAATCGAGCGCACGATGTCCAATAACCGCAGGTGAATGCAATGACTCACACTGAACCAGCTTCCGAGTGGATGCTTATAGAACGCCTGTACGAGATGATCATGAACTGTCTGGCAGATGAACGTTACCACGAAACATATGTATTGATGAGCGAGCGAACCAGACGCATCTGTTTACTAGGCGCCGAGTCCCATTTGTCAGAGGAAACCCTCCGGCAAATGGCCGCATCCACCGCGAAACTGGAAGACGCGATCCAGCGAGCCATGCAGGATGTGCAGCAGAAACTGTATCACGAGGTCAATTCCATAGCGGCGCGGCGCGCCTACACTGTGTCCAGCGCACTCGGTCAGTATCGAAACCCAGGTCCTGAATAGAAGGGAATGACACTGTTTGTTACTATCCGCCTGCCTGATCGTAAGAGACGAACAGTGGACAATTCGCAAATGTCTCGAATCACTGGCGGGAATTGTTGACGAAATCATCGTCGTGGACACCGGCTCAAAGGATGACACCGTCGACATCGCCCGTGAATTCGGAGCCAAAATACACAGTTTCCTCTGGAATGACAATTTCAGCGATGCCCGCAATGAAGCTCTTCGTCATGCCTCGGGAGATTTTATTCTCGTCATAGACGCGGATGAATATCTGGATGCCGCCGAAAAACTGCAACTGCGCCCATTCCTTTTGCAAACGAACGCGGAGGGCGTTATAGTGACCATCCGCAATTACGTCGGATCGATGGCGAGGATACAGAGCGCCCTGCCGCTTACGGTGGTGCGCATCTTTCGCAGGGGTCATTTTTATACCGGCGTGGTGCACGAACAGATTGTTCCCTCGCTTCTGGCGCACGGAGGAGCCATCGAACAGTTGTCGCTCACGTTTCATCATGTCGGCTACCTCGATGAATTTGTCTCCATCCGCAAGAAAACGGATCGGAATCAGAAATTATTGGAGGAAGAACTCGCCAAAGCGCCCGATGATTTGTTCCACCGCACAAATCTGCTGGCCGAATATGTACGCAAAGGTGAATTTGACAAATGCGCGGAACTCGCAGAGGAAACCTACTCACACCTCAAGAAAACTCAACTTTCGGGAAACCAGAACCATATCGCCGCGCGACTGATCATTTTTTTCATCATTTCACTCGTGGAGACAAAGCGGTTAAAACGGGCTCAGGAAGTAGCAAGGGAAGGCATCGGCTATTTCCCCTGGCTGACTGACATCAAGAAGAGGTATGCGGGCATTCTGTCGGCGCAAGGCGACTGGCCCATGGCGCTGGATATCCTGATGGAGTGCCGGGCCATGGGAGATCCTGCAGACACCATGATCGATACTGTCGAAGGAATGGGAACGTATCTGGCAGCGATGGATTTGGGTGCTGTATGGGCAAAACTGGGCGACGATTTTATGGCGCGCAAATGGTATATTCAGGGTTTTTTTGAAAACCCAAATATGGACTATGTGACTTTCCCGTTATTGCACCTGTTTCCGCGTGAGCCCGATGTCTTGAAGAAACATATCGAAGCGCGACTGACAGATTGGGTGGCGTTGGCCAATTACGCCGAAATGTACGCAAGCATTGGCTTTGCAGACGCACCACAGGTTATCGACCGAATCGAGGCAAGAGTCGGTCGGTCGGACATCATTCACCGAGCCCGCATGGCCGCCGTTCGACACCATGGTACAGAGCGTTTGCTTGAGGAAGCGACAAGGGATCCTTCCGAGCAAAAGTGGCTGTTGCTAGGGATGCAGTATCTGGAGTTGAATGACGCCGAGCGGGCCAGAGAAGCGCTCGCCAAGGCTGGCCCCCGTGGAGAGTATGTAATGGCCATCGTGACAAGAACTGCGAATCCAGATGAGGCGGGATGGAATATCGAGCCCTGTGTCCGCGATCTGGTTGCCCTGCACGCAGAGGGCTTGCTGACAAAGTGGCTGCCGCGCGCCGAAGACCGCGAAACCGTATGGCACTACCTCAAATATTCGCCTCTCGCGTCGGTTTTGCAGTCCATCGAGTGGGCAGGAGCCACTGTCTGGGAGTGCGAACAGAACGCACGGCGCCATTTTGCCGCCAGGGAGTGGGCAGAAGCTCGAACATGGCTGGATCGCGCTCTGGCTTTCCCGCCTACAGTAACCAAGATCATGCTCGAATGCGACTTGGCGCTTGCCGCGCAAAACGCTCCCCAAGCGCTGCGGTTGCTCACCATGGGTGCGGCTTTATTTCCGGATTCCGAACTCATACAGGGATCCACGAAACAGTTGCATGAAATGGTTCCCGGACTCACCCATCTGACACAGGTCAGTCGACGATTGGAGGACTTTCTAATGAACCCCGCAGATATTTATCGGACCCAGGCCATCAATACGATGCCTTTCAACATACAGCTCTCGCAGTTGCACGAACGGGGCGCATTGCTGACCAGACAGGCCCTTGCGGACGCAGAATCCGGTCAATTGCAAGAGATGAGGACAAACCTCGAGGAGTTGCAAAATATAATCACGTTCCTGCGTTCCTCACTGGACCCCTCATTGGAGGTGTCGGCAATGACAGATCAGACATACGCCTACTTCTATAAGGTAACCGTCAGGTGGTATCTGCATCCAGACAGCATGAAAGAGGACTACGACGCCATGATACTCTTCTGGCAGTCCTGGGCCGAAACGTGGCGTAAAGTGCCCACCAACACAGCGCTATAGGCTGACAGGCCGTGTTCGCAACACACTGCAATCTGCTTCGATTTATGGTTTTCTCTTGTACTTGTTTGTTAAATATCCACCCTGATTTTCCAGGTCACTCTTCACCAGCTTGGCCGCATCCTGCAAACTGTGTGACATTTTTTCCCGACATGGCGTACAGAACCTGCCTGAAGTGATCTCGGATCCACACGCTTCACACGGGTAGGTTGCTGACGTCAATGCGATCAGTCTCCCTTCCCGCAAAAAACGCAGAACCTTTTCCTGGGACACTTCCAGCGCGGAAGCGATCTCTTGCGCGGAAGACTTGTCATGATTCCTGATATAGTCTTTTATCAAATCGAACAGATGCTCAGACTGCCTATGGCAATCTGGGCACATCCTCCCTACCGTCGCAAGATACACCTTGCCGCACTCCTGGCAATTCGTCAGCGGCACTGTACATCCCCTCCTCCTGCTACTGAAGTGTGTCCGCTCGGCCGGAGTCGTGCGCCGCTGCGCAGACACGGTTGCGACTGGCCTTGGCGCGGCGCGCGACCGGAGCCGAGCGAGTTGTTTCATCCCGGCGCCGCTACCGCGCCACCGTGAGCACGCATACCGACACCGCCTGCGCCGCAAAGAGAACTTCCGCGCATGCGTCCGCCGTTGCTCCCGTTGTGATCACATCGTCAACCAGAATAACATGCTGGCCTAGCAGTCGATTGGTTCCCTGCTCGCGCCGGTCCGACAATCGACTGCTTCCCGGTTCGCGCTGCTGCATGATCCGATTATACCTCATAGTCTTCCGATAGGCAGCCAGACTATGGAACTTCATCCGCATATCCGAACTGAGCGCGAACGCGCCCTGCAGCGCCTGTTTTCTCTCCGACCGTGTGTGAGTGGTTTGGCTGTTGCCTGTATCCACTCTCGTTAAAGCGTGCAGCAGAGGCAGTTTCAGCTTTCTGCACAGATACGCCGCCAGATCTTCCGCCTGATTGTACCCTCTGCGCGCCTGTTTGGTTGGGTGCATCGGCACAGGCACAACGACCACATGACCATCTGCCCCATAGTGACGTTCATACGCTTCAACCAACCAGTTCCCGAGGATTGGCATCGCGCGCATATCCCCCTGATACTTCAGCGCCTTGATCAACTTCTCGACACTTCCATCGTACGCAGCGAATGCCCTCGCCGCAAAGAACACATGCGGTTCCAGCCCGCATTCAGGACAGACAGCGCCCTGACCCGCCCGGCCACAGACTCGGCAGAGTCCGAAGGCAAGCTCAGAGACGTTTCGCGCACAACTCGCGCACAGACGCGGTTTCGCAATTCCCAGCGGCAGGTGTTGAAATGCATAGCCGCACAGTGGACAGCACAGCGGTTCAGGAAACAGCAGAGACAGCGCAAATTCCACAACATGCCGCCTCAAGTTGGGTTTTGCCACATCTTTCATCTCCCGCACACCGCCGCTCGACCTGAATTCTCCGACTCCGACTCCGACTCCGGCAATGTCGATCACTCCGCAAAATAGATCAGAGACAGCACACGCGGTCCCACGTGCACGCCAACGACGGGATTGAGCTCGATGACTCGCCACTCTGCCTGAGGCGCCCGCATCTGCAACTGTTCCTTGTATTCTTCCGCCTGCGCCTGCACGGCGGAATGGATGACGCCTGCCACGACGCGCCTTTTTCCCTGCACATCCGTCACGAAACGATCCGCCATTGACTCCAGCGCGCGTCTTTGCGTGCGCACCTTTTCGTATATCTCGATCTTCTTGTCACGAAGCGTCAAGACGGGCTTGATCTGCAACACGGTGCCAATAATGGCGGATGCGCTGCTCAACCGCCCTCCACGGCGCAGATGTTCCAGTGAATCGAGTACAAAATACGCCCGCACCCGTTCCTGCACAAAGGAAACCCTGGCGAGAATATCCGCCGCCGTCGCACCTTCTGCGGCCAGCGCCGCAGCCTCCAGGACAACGATCCCAAGCGCGTAGGCGGCCTGCCCCGAGTCCACCACCGTGATCGCTCCGCCTACCAGATCTCTCGCCGTCTCTGCTGAACGCACGGTTCCACTCAGAGACGAACTGATAAATATACCGATGATTTCATCGCAGTCGTGCAACAGATTTTCGAATACCTCAGCAAACGTTCCGGCAGACGGTTGCGATGTGGTGGGCAACTCACTGTGTGCAGCCAGCATGGGGTAAAACTCGGACGCTTTAATATCGACGCCGTCGCGAAACGCCGTCTCTCCGAACAGCACTTGCAGTGGAACAACGGTGATGCCCAGTTTTGCCGCTTCTTGCGCCGAAATATCCGCAGTGCTGTCAGTAACGATCGCCACGCGCATGGGCGCCGCCT
>JAKADD010000430.1 GCA_021820825.1 Bacillota bacterium | reverse complement strand
TCAGGTCATCGAACGTCCTGGCCGCATCGTGGGCAAAGTTCGTTTTGGGGCTGAGAATCTGTTCCACAACCTCGATGCCCAAATCATCATCGACGAACCCCAGAAGCTCATGATCTGCGGGAACAAATAGCAACTGCGGGTCAGGGCCGAAGCTGCCCTCGCTCGCCAGACCCAAAGTCAGACCGGCGGCATTCATTCCCAGACGCGCCTTACGCAAAGCCACTTCCCGAGGAGTGCCCTGACGGTCGATCTCCCCGCTGAACGTTCCGAGAAGATCTGTATCCAGGTCAGCAGGAACATACACCCTGAGGCCAACAGCATGGCGCAGAGGCTGCCCGAGCACCCGCTCCTTCTGGTGTTTGGTGGCTAGAGCGGCCTTTCGTCCGTGATAGGGATGCGCCGTCCGCTGTTGTCCGCTCATATCGCGAAGCTTCCCTTCTTTTTCCGTCGTCTCGGGAGGGGGAAGTTACGGCTTTCCTCCAAAAGGCGTCAAGTCGAGTCCATGCACGCGAACCATCCTGTCCAGCCATCTACCTGGCTCTTCAGTACTGATTATTTCGCGTTACATACTTCACGAATACATTATCACGAAACAATTGTCATATGTCAAGACGCGTTAATCCATCTCACCCTCTTGCCGGGTGAGTGATGGAAAGACAAATTTTCATAGTGATTGTTTACCAATCCGGAAGCGCGAGCAGTTCAAGGAGGTCCCTGATGGCGCGTCCGCGCTGCGCGGGGTGGCGCATGGGCAGTTCCGGGTGAATTTCATAACGATTCGTCCGACCGTCCCGAAAGCGGCTGATGTATCCGGCATTCTCAAGATCGTCAAGAATACGTTGCACCGCCCGCTCCGTGACGCCTACGATCTCAGCAATCTCCCTGGCCGTCAAACGGCCGTTGCCGTTACGGACAACGCACAGCAGGACCTGAGCGTGATTGGTGAGAAACGTCCATTCTGACATGGCAACTGCCTCCACGATCCGCTTAAATAATGACTTCAGTTTCATGATATACCAATCCTGAATTTCTCGCTCTATTTTATGGGTAAAACTACGGGCTCCGCAGTATAACGTGAAAGTCCCCATCGCTGCATGGGCTGCGCCGGGAGTTTTCATAAGGTCAATCCGGTCGCTTCGTAGCGACGCCACTGTTTGTCGACGCCGCGACGATTCATGTTCCCATCCCCGTCGATCTGAAAAAGGTGAATCCACGCATTCTCGATCAGTTCCCGCACCATGTCATGGCGGGCGATCACGTCATCGATGGCACGCTGCGGCGCCTCGATGATGACATTGAGGCGCATCGGCTCGTGCATCCACCGCGCGCCGTCGTGCAGAGACTGCAACGCCAGACCCACTCTCAAGTCGCCGCCGTTGCCTTCAAGCACGCCGATCGAGCCGCCCACCACGTTATGCAGGACCTTGTTGCCGCTGCCAAACCGGCGATTATCGACCACTGATCCGTAGTACTGCATATTGATCCAGTTGGCCACGATCATGGGCGCGGTCATAATCAGTTGCAGCGTGCCAAAGTTGGCGTCGTTGCGCCAATTGTACTCATGCAAAAACGCGCGACCAGCCAGATCGCAGTGCGCCGTGCGGGTACGCGGGGCTGCGATAAAGGCGGCGTTGCCGGCCAACGCCCATTCTGGGCGCACCTGCGCCCAGTCGCGAGTGCGTCTGCGCATATCCGCCTGGATCGTCGGCATTGGCAAATCACCGGTTCCTAAAAAAGTCGCACGCTCCATGCGGGTTATCTGTCCTGCTGCCGCCAACCACTGGCGCAATTGGGCCAAGTCCGCAGTATGCGAAGACGGCACGTCATCCGTGTTGAACAACTGCACCTCATCGGTGGTGGTATCATGAAGACCAGCTATAAAATAGGTGTCTACAGGGATTGCGATCCCCTTTTGCACGAGACCGCTGCGGGTCAACGGATCATTGAGCAACGCGGCTGCGATACGGGCGCTGGCCTCGCCAGACTGACCGGCGCAGGCGCCACAATCAAGGCCGGTGGCCTGCGGGTTATTGACGGTGGTGCTACCATGCCCGACAAACAACACCAACCGCGCAAAGTCCCGGATCATCCCCATATTCCGCAGGACGAACTCCGCCGCCGCAGGGCGATCTGCCTCGGGAATACCCGCCGGACCGCCATCCGCACACGCTCCTGACCCTGCTGCCCCTGAACTCAGCACGGGGCCCAAGCGGCCGTGCACCCCAGCATGCAGACCCTTGCGATCGGGGTGCGACACCGGGCGGGTCCATCCCATGCTGTCGCTTACGAGCTTCGGAGCCGACAATAAACCGACCGCCTCGACGAACGAAAAACACGATGACGCCGAGGTTTTAAAGGTTTTCCAGGCATTGGCCGCACGCATCCGTGTGTGGCGCCGAACGATCAGTTTGTCCATCTCCCGTGCATCCGCACTGTCCAGGCGCTCACAGATGCGATAGGAAGGATTGAACAATATCGGAAGGTGCCCCTTGGCCTCGACGGCGCCAAAGGGGAGATAT
>JAKADD010000429.1 GCA_021820825.1 Bacillota bacterium | reverse complement strand
TTTTAAAACCGTTTTCACCCATATCATTATACTCTTTCAGGTGGAATGTTCAACCGAGGCGCACCCTGTCACCAAGGATGTCATTCGCGTTCGCAGACACAAATTACAAATTCACACCGGACTTGTCAGACCGTGTGTGAGCGCGTAAACGGCTGCCTGCGTTCGATCCGCCACTCCCAGCTTCGCCAGAATGTTGCTGACGTGAGTTTTGACTGTCTTCAGACCGATAAACAGTTCATCAGCGATCTCCTGATTGGACTTCCCCTTTGCCAGCAGTTGCAGCACGTCCAGTTCCCTGTCGGTGAGCGCGGACGCGGTCGACCGTTCGTGCACGCCCCTGGCCATTGCCTGCATGGCTTCCGTATCGTACGTCGAACCCCCGGCAAACACATCGCGAATGGCCGCCGCAATTTCATCTGGAGCAGACGTTTTCAGCAAATAGCCCGCAGCGCCCGACTCGATGGCTGGCATGACATGGGCCGCATCGACAAAACTGGTCAGGATGATCACGCGCGCATGCCCATCGTTACGCCGTATGCGCCGCAACGCCTCCACCCCGTCCACCGGAACCATATGGAGATCAAGGAGCGTTACATCTGGCTTCACTCTGGCAAATTCAGCGGCCGCACTCGCTCCATCACTCGCCTCTCCCACCACCTCAATGTCCGACTCCAGACTCAGATATGCGCGCAGCCCGCGTCTCACCACCTGGTGATCATCCACAACAAGAACGCGAATGGTATTCCGGCGCTCTGCCTCCATCTTATTGATCCCTCCTTATGATTCCTCCCCAACCCTCGGAATGATGGCGATGACCTCAGCCCCTCCAGTGGGCCCGTTGCGGATAGTACAGGACCCGCCGAGCAGCGTCGCTCTTTCGACCATGGAACGAAGCCCCACTGACGTCATGCTGGCGTTTCTGTCCGCAAAACCTTCGCCGTCGTCGACAACACGCAAGACAACCCGTTCCAGATCAACATCGAGCGCAATAGCGATGCGCTGGGCATGGGCATGCCGCAAAGCGTTGATCAGCGCCTCTTGGGCAATCAGAAACAGCGCATCCTCGATGACGGACGCCAGCGGCTCATTCTGGGCTTCGGTTCGCGCATCGCGAAGCGCAAACTGAATAGGCAATCCCGTGCGGCCCGTCAGTTCCTCCGCCAGTTGCAAAAGAGCGTTCGCAAGCGTTCGGTCACTCAGTTCGGCAGGGCGCAACTCCAGTAACAGCGCGCGCATGGAACCCTGAGTCCGTTTTGCCAACTCCTCAAGTTCCGGCAACAAGGCGAGCGCCTGTTCAGGTTTGCTGCTCCTGTTTGCCGCAGCAGCGGCGCACAACATCGAGAGCCCAAACAGATCCTGGCTGACGCGATCGTGCAGTTCGCGTCGGACACGTTCGCGCTCCCGCAACGTGGCGGACAGTTCCGCGTGTTTTTCGCGCTCTGCCTGCTGCTTCGCCGCTTCCTGCAAAGCAGCCACCTGATCCTGCAACTGTTGAGCCATTTTGTTCAATTGAGCCGCCGTCATCGCCAAATCGTCATCGCCGGGAACAGCAATGCGATGCGTCAGCCTTCCGGCGGCAAACAGCGCGCTTGCATCGGCGAGTGCGGACAGCCTGGAACGCAGATCACGTGTTCCAAAAAAACTGGCTGTCACCGCCAACAGCGTTACTGTGACAATCAGCGCGACCAGCATAACACCGACAAAAATGCCCGTAGCAATCCCCTCAGGCAGCATCAGGGCGGGGCCTGCAACAGCGGCGACAGGCGCAAGACTGTTGTGCGCAGTCAGATAGACCATGACAGCCGCTGTGACAGCCGCCGCCGCCCAAGCGGTCAGAACATATGAGCCAAGCAGTGCCACGGCCGCATTTCGATTCCGCATATCACATCACCCTCGCGACTCGCACTTCGCCAAATTTTAGGTGGATGCGA
The DNA here is from genome assembly GCA_021820825.1 of Bacillota bacterium. Next base: position 602 of record JAKADD010000429.1, on the reverse strand, counting down.
ATGTTGACTTTGCGTTCTGCTTCTTCATAGCCGGGATCGATGTGCAGCAAAGTCGAAAGTGCGACGCCGCTGGAACGCTTCTCAAACAGGCGAACCTCGCCGCTGGAAACGGTAACCTCCACCGCTGTCGGCAAGTTGGAAGGCACCTGGATCCGCACTTCGCCAAACGTTCCGTTCACATCGATGGGTGTCTCACCGTCAGGAATTGTCGCCGTTCCAAGATTGATTCTTACGGAGCCCGCCATATTATTGATGGCAAGCGGGTGCAGTTGCCACGGTTCATCGCCATAGCGCACTTCCCCGATGTGGGGAATGCGAGACTGCCTGCGCGGACCCGATCCTGGGCCTGCCGATCCGTGATCGCCGCCGCCTGGATTCCAATTGTTCGGATTGATAAAATTGAAATCCCAGTTGTTTTTGACCATTCTGTGCACTCCGGCTTTGAAGCGGAAGCGAACATAAGAAAAACCAATCAGGCTGGAGATTCCGATGTAGATGAGAAACACAGCAATGATAAGCAGCCAGGCGTGGACAGTCGCAAATCCAAACAGCGAGAGATTGCGCAAAAGCAGGAACAGGCCAACGAGCACGATGAGCAGTGG
>JAKADD010000428.1 GCA_021820825.1 Bacillota bacterium | reverse complement strand
CAGCCATCTGCGCGCGAGATCCAGGTCTCCCTCATCCAGAACCCCGCCTGGAAACACCATAAATCCCGGCAGCACACGCAGTGTCTGAGCTCGCTTGGCGAGCAGAACCTCATAGCCGGACCCTTGGCCGTCATTTTGCGGCAACGCAGAATGAGCGCCGTCACCTGGATAGGCAGGAAAGCGCGAAGCCTGCTGCGGATCAGGAACATGGTTCCTGACTGCAGCAGAGCCTCCCGATTGCCGCACGACGATCACAGTCGCAGATAAACGTGGTGGAGCGGGTTCGTACAAAGAATCGGACAGCGAAGTTTCAGACATGGCAACCTCCCTATCGGCCATTCACCATATAACGGATACAGCCGCCGTGGAATTCCACTACCTATCATGATTCGCCTCAGGCGCTTGGCGTCTCGATCAGACGCTTCCCTGTATCCACCTGGGGATTCGCTACAGGGATCGGGAAGAGATCGCTCAGTTTGACTGCGCGTCCGTATTCGTTTTTATAAATGATATGCTCCCGTGTAAATCTGCGTGGACTATCGATGCCGCATGCGGCGCCCAGCGCGAACAGGCTTGATCGCATGCTCAGGACGTAGTTCATGACACGCCACATTTTCTCCTCCGGAACCAGCGCCGCCTGATACCTTGGATCTGTTGTGGTTACGCCTGTCGGACACTTGCCGGTATGACACTGCATCGCCATGATGCAGCCGTTGGCCATCATGAAACCGCGCGCAGAGTTGACCGCGTCTGCGCCAATTCCCAGCGCAATCGCCACCTTATCCGGCGCAATCAGTTTTCCGGAGGCGAATATTCGCAAACGCTCACGCACCCCATAGGCGTGTGCGGTGTCCACAACAGTGATGAGCGCGGGATAAAGCGGCAAGCCCATGCTGTCCGCCATCGCCTTGAACGTAGCGCCCGATCCTCCCTCGCCACCGTCCACAGTGATGAAATCCGGGTAAATGTCCAACTCAACCATCGCCGCAAACAGTTCCTCCAACTTTTGCTGTTGACCGACGACAATCTTGATTCCAACCGGTTTTCCCCCGGCTTCCTGCAGTGTCTGGATAAACTTCAGCGTATCGTGCGGCGTTCGCAAAAAAGGAAACCGATTCGGCGAATTGACCGTTTTCCAAGCCGCAACCTTTCGAATCGCCGCCACTTTCGCATTCACCTTAATGCCTTCGAGATGACCCCCGCGTATCTTCGCCCCTTGCGCAAATTTCAGTTCAAATGCCTTGATGTTTGGTTCTGCAGCTTTGCTCTTCAACTCGTCAAGAGAGAAGTTCCCATGCTCATCACGATAGCCAAACAAACCGGGTCCGATTTGCGCCACGATATCGACTCCCGTCTGGAGATGCTCAGGGGCCACACCGCCTTCTCCGGTATTAATCCAGGAACCGCCGGCCTTTTGTACGCCATGACCTGTCGACAGAATATAGTGCTCGCCCACCGCCCCATAGGAAGTGGCCGAGGCGCCAAACATACCCATCAAGCGCCAGGGATGACGTCGATCCGGACCAACCACAATGGCGTCCTCTTCCCCGTACAGCCAGCGCTTCGACTTGTCAGGCTGCAACTCCTCCCTGCGGGAAAAAAGATTTTCGCGCTCAATCACGTACTTTCTGCCGTCCACATCCTCCATATTATTCACTTGCAACTCTTCCGTCAAAAGTGGAAACATGTCATTCGCAATGTAGAATCCCGAGGCGTCATAGTCGCGCCGGGATCCAAAACTGATCAGATCAGACCTGTATTTGGCAGCAAAAACAAGCCCTAAAAATTCAGCGCGTGAAAAAGGTTTACCAGCGCCGTCAGAGTCAAACCAGTACTGTCGAAATTCCGGACCAATTTTCTCAAGAAAGTATCTGACCCAACCCAGATAAGGATGAGAGCGGATAATAGCATGTTGCGGCTTGCGCGACAAAATGAACGCACCCACAAAAAAGACCGCAACAGGCAGCAGAAACAGGATCAGAACGAGGACCAGTAGCACCGTTAACACATCAGAGCACTCCTTCCTGCCTAACAACAGCTACCTTTACCCTAGCACACGCAACGTGCGAAGAAAAGACTAACCACCATTGTAATATTATCAATACAGGATTTATTTATTGACAGGAGTTCAGATGAGGTCACACGCGGAAACCAGCAATCCGTTTCAGAAATTCTGTATCCTGAATTGTGTGCAATGGGTCACCCTCATCGAAAAGGCGAAGAGAAACGAGCAAAAGACAGCGCAAAATGCAGTTTTTGGCCAATCTACCAAAAACCGCGTTTCGCACTGATTTCTCACCATATGTATACGCAAATGCCTGACCATTCCGTGTATGGTGCGGCGAACAGGGATCGAACCTGTGACCCCCACCGTGTCAGGGTGGTGCTCTCCCGCTGAGCTACCGCCGCATGAACTGCCTGGCAACGTCCTGCTCTCCCAGGACCCTGCGGTCCCAGTACCCTCGGCGCTGGAGGGCTTAACCTTCGTGTTCGGCATGGGTACGGGTGTGCCCCCTCCGCCATCGCCGCCAGGCTCT
>JAKADD010000427.1 GCA_021820825.1 Bacillota bacterium | reverse complement strand
TATTTACAACCAACGGCGGCGAGGCGGATATCTATGTCGTGTTTGCGACGACAGACGCCGCGGCGAAGTCAAAGGGCGTCACCGCATTTATCGTCGAAAAAGGAATGTCCGGGTTTACATTTGGCAAGAAAGAGAAGAAGATGGGCATCCGTTCCTCTCCGACTGTAGAACTGATCTTTGACCAGTGCGAAGTACCTGCCGAAAATGTGTTGGGTCAAGAGGGCGCAGGCTTTAAAATCGCCATGATGACGCTTGACGGCGGCCGTAATGGCATTGCGGCGCAGGCGGTGGGGATCGCTGACGGCGCGTTGCACGCCGCGCTCGCGTATGCCAAGGGGCGCACCCAGTTTAACAGGCCGATCACTGAGTTTCAGGCGATCCAGTTCAAGCTGGCCGATATGGCGACGGCGATCGAAGCGGCGCGCTTGCTCACGTATCAGGCGGCCTGGCTGGAGGATCACGGCATGTCGTACGGCAAGGCGTCGGCCATGGCGAAAGTGATGGCTTCGGATACAGCGATGCGAGTCGCGGAAGAAGCGGTGCAGATTCATGGGGGGTATGGGTTTACGCGCGATTATCCCGTGGAGAGAATGATGCGCGACGCCAAAATTACGCAGATCTACGAAGGCACCAATGAAGTTCAGCGGATGGTAATCGCCGGCCATGTTCTCAAGGAATAGCAGCAGCAGGAATGTTCGTGCTTGAATGCAGGCCGCTGGCAAAAGGGGTTTGGATGCGCAGTGGACGAGTTGGTCACGGAGATTGCGGCGGCGCGGCGCCGCGCGGTGGCGCGGGCGATCAGCCAGGTGGAAGAAGGCGGCGAATCCGCCCGTCTATTGCTCACGCGCCTGCGCAGCCATATCGCGCAGGTCGGCGCGTCAGTTCATGTGATCGGGCTGACGGGTCCGCCGGGAGCGGGGAAGAGTTCGCTGAGCGACCAGTTGATTTTCCATTTGCGTTCACTCGGGAAGCGGGTGGCCGTCCTTGCGGTGGACCCCAGCAGTCCGTTCACAGGCGGGGCGGTGCTGGGGGACCGTGTGCGCATGAATCGGCATGCGACCGATCCCGCCGTGTTCATCAGGAGCATGGGAACGAGAGGGGCTGCCGGAGGACTCGCCAAACCGGTGCGCGACGCGGCTACAGTGCTGACCGCCGCCGCGTTTGACGTGATCCTGATTGAGACGGTCGGCGTCGGCCAGTCCGAACTCGATGTGATGTTTGTAGCCGATACTGTTGCCGTGATCCTCACGCCTGCTGGGGGCGACCACATTCAGACGGCGAAGGCTGGAATCATGGAGATCGGCGACCTGTTTGTCGTCAACAAATCCGATTTACCTGGAGCAGGGCGTATGGCAAAGGATATTCAGGATATGCTGCATATCCGGACGGGGCGCGCAAAAACCGCAGCAGAACCGGAAGAGTGGGCCATTCCAGTGATTCTCACCTCGACCTTCGCGAATGAAGGAACGGATCTGTTGTGGAAAGCTCTGCAGGGTCATTTTGATTACCTTGTCAGAACGGAGCGTCTGGACTGGCGACGCGGCCGCGGTCGCGTACGGGAACTGAGAGAACTGCTGGAGCGGCAGGTGGCCGGGGAAGTGGAGCGCAGATGGCAAAACGACGCGCTTTGGCTGGATCTGCAGTCGCGTGTGCAGGGCGATCGACTGCCGGTGGCCGCAGCGGTGGACATGGCGCTGCAAAGTCTGCTCAAAGACTGATTGCTGAACCTTCCCCGGTGTGCTTTAATTGCAACATGGATGGAATGTAAGTGCGCTCGGCCGGGGTTGTATACTGCGCCCGTCGCGAGTTCGGCGCAGCCGTGTCTGAGCAGGGGCGCAGTATACAACCCCGGCCAGCAGATAATTACGGTCAGCAGAAACTTTCGGCTGCAGAAACATTTTTCGTGATGGATAACATGGTTGGGAGTGTGCGAGGTGGCTGCTGAACAGAAGTTGCAAGAGCGTTCCAAAACTGAACTGCGTGAGATGTCGCTGGTGGAAGTGGCCCACGCTGTCCTGCTGGAGACGAAAGAACCGTTCTACTATCGCGACCTGATGAATCGGGTGGCCGCGTTGCGCCAGATGGGGCGCGAAGAAGTTGACGAATCCATCGCAAGACTGTATACCGACATAAACATCGATGGAAGGTTTCTCTGCATTGGTGACAATGTGTGGGGCCTGAAGCGCTGGTATCCGCTTGAGCGGACCACAGAACGAGGATCGAGCAAGCGTTTCGTGCGCAAGGATGTGCATGAGGCCGACGACGATGACAGCGACGACGATGACAGCGAAGTCGATGAGATTGAACTGCTCGATGAGGAACCGCCCTTCGCTTATGAAGACGAGGAAGAAGTTCTCGAAGAGGAAGAGACGTTGGTCGAGGAAGAATTGGAGTTTCTGGAGGAAGATGACGACAGCGATGAGCTGGCGGATGAGGACGAGGAAGAGAACTGAGATTTCCGGGTTTTCCGCTTGACAGGATGATCGCCTTCTCGGTACGATAAACAAGTCAATCGGATATTGTTATGTAGTGCGTTCTGGCAGTGG
>JAKADD010000426.1 GCA_021820825.1 Bacillota bacterium | reverse complement strand
ACACAATTTGTCCAAAACTACAACCGCAGACGGATGCGTCCTGTCTGTACTCTGCTATACTGCCTAGTAATAGATAAAATCAGAGGAACGGTGGATGCCAATTGTTGTCTCGATTCACAGCATTCTCCCTGAAAAATGGGGCCGTTGTCGCCATCCTGGTTTTTTTCCTCATCGGCGTCGGGCTTTACTCCGGTTCGACGATTCCCATGCAGGAATATCCGAATGTCGCGATACCTTGGGTGAACGTCATGATCCCCTACCCAGGAAGCACGCCCCAACAGGCGTATCAAGACGTCGGACGACCGCTGGAGAAAGCTTTTGCGTCCATTGGCGGCCTTAAAAATATGTACGATTTCAGCACCGCCGGTTCTGTCGATTTCAGCCTTGAATTTCACTATAACCGACCGATCGCTTCTGTGCTGCGCGATATTCGCACGGCGGTCGACGGCGCCGGTCTTCCCTCTGCCGCAGGGCCCGCGCAAATCCAGCAGGCCACGCCGGGAAGCACAGATGTATTTCAGTTTGCTTTGTCCGCGCCCGGCAGCCTGTATCCGATCCAGGACTATGCGAAGCAGACGGTGGAACCCGCGCTGCTCTCCGTGAACGGCGTGAGCAGCGTCGACATCCGCGGCGCCGCCAAGCGCTCGGTTTATATCGATGTGAATCCTGCGCTGGCTCGCGCAAACGGGATCACCCTGCAAAATGTCGCCAGTGCGCTGCAGGCCAATCAACTGAACGCGCCCACGGGCGACACGCGGATCGGCGGCGTCCAGATGCCGATCGTCCTGCGCAATCAGTACGCGTCGCTTGCGCAGATTCGCGCCGTTCCCATCATCACAGTTACGCAAAATATGAATGGTGTCAAGAATGCGTTTCAAGGTGTGCGTTCGGGCATGTCGGCGCTCGGAACGGGCCTCGGATCGCTTTCCAGGATGGACGCTGCTTTGCAGGCAGAGATCGGACTGTCCAACCAACTCAATTCGCTCGCGCTCGCTTTGGCGCAAGTACAGACGCAAATGGCCATGCTCCGTCAGCAATCGCCCCCGAGTCGTACGACGCAGGCAAAGCTGGCTGCGCTGCAGGCGCGGGCGACCGCTCTGCAAAGGGAGCAGTCCACACTGACGGCCAAACTGCACGCCGTCACGGCCAGCGTCGGCGCGGCGACAGGACAGGGAACGCCGTCGGGCCAGACCGGCTCGCCGTCATCGACTCTGGGCCAGACGGGAACTGGCGCCCAGACGTCGGTTGCCCCTGCGCTCGGCGTGAAGACTGTAACGCTCGGCGACATCGCAACGGTGACGTATCGCACGCCGACCACGGGCCAAGTCATCACGCGACTCGACGGCCGGCCTGCGGTGATTGTGGGGATCCAGGCGTCCAGCAACGCCAATGTGGTGACCTTGGTGCAGAATGTGAAAGGGGTGTTGGCCAAGCTCGCGCTGCCGCCTCATTTTGTGGTCACGCCCTTACAGGATCAGGCGACGCAAACCCGCGATTCCGTACAGAGCATGATGCGCGAGGCTGCGCTCGGCGCACTGTTCGCCATGTTGGTCACACTGCTGTTTCTCCGCAACTGGCGCGCCACCATCGTCGCCGTTATCGCCATCCCGCTCTCTGTTCTGGCAGCCGTCACCGTCATGAATCTGGTTGGCTATACGCTCAATATCATGACACTCTCAGGCATGGCGGTGGCCATCGGGCGCGTCGTGGATGACAGCATTGTCGTCATTGAGAATCTCTACAGGCGGATCCGCGCAGCGCAAACCCATGATGCGCAACTGGTGCGACAGGGCACGGCGGAAGTCGGATCGGCCATCGCCAGTTCCACCGCCACCACGGTCGCTGTGTTTTTGCCGATGGCTTTTGTGCCGGGCATAGTCGGCCATTTCTTTGCGCCGTTTGCCTGGACGGTGATCGCTGCGCTGCTCTTCTCGCTGCTCGTGGCGGTAACCGTCGTGCCCCTCATCAGCAAATGGACACTGTTGCGAACCAAACATCAAACCGCCAAACAGAATCTGTTGCAGCGGGCCTACGTCCGGATTCTGCGCGGAGCCCTTCACCGCAAGTGGCTTGTGGCGATCGTCTCGCTCGCCCTGCTGCTGGAGAGCGGCGCTGTGCTTATGACGCAGATCGGTTTTAATTTCCTGCCCTCCAGCCAGACGAACTCGTACTCCGTCGATGTGACAATGCCGCACAACGCCCGGCTCTACCAGACGGAGCGCATTGTACAACAGATCGAACACATTGTGCAGACACAACCGGGCGTTCAATTGTTCGACAGCTATGCCACGGGTACTCAGGGAACACTTGGAGTTGAACTTACAAACAGCGCGCCGGCGCATTTCGCCACACTGTTGCGCGCACGGTTGCAAGCGGTCCACGGAGCCAAATCGATCACCGTGTCGGGGCAGAGTGGACTATCCAATCAGAATCAGCTGTTCATCCAGGTCAATTCCGCGAATTACGCAGACATGTCCCGTGCAAGTCGGCAGATTGCAAACGCCATTCGGGGCATTCCGGGGCTGGCCGGGGTCGTCACCACGCAGCA
>JAKADD010000425.1 GCA_021820825.1 Bacillota bacterium | reverse complement strand
TTGACGCACAATTACATTGTGGGATGGATGACAGATGAAGATTACTATTCGCACTGTCGCGGAACATGCGGGCGTGTCGATCCCCACTGTCTCCCGTGTTCTGAATAGTCCAGAACTCGTCAACCCAAAGACTCGAATCAGGGTCCTGGAAGCAGTCAAGTTGCTCAATTACTATCCAAACGGCCATGCAAGAGGGCTTCGCCTGCACCGTCCGACCAACATTGGCGTTCTGGTTCCCAAGTTGGATGACTTATTTTTCAGCAGACTGTATCGAGGCATCTATGACGCTGCATTGGAACTTGGGATGGCCGTAATTCTGCATGACGCCCAGTCGGACCAAAACCGGATCAGCGATGGATTCACGATTTTAAAGAGACAGCACAGCGACGGCATCATTTTTTGCAGCGAGCCTCATCCGCAGAATTACGCGACAGTCATCGCGCGCATCGGCATACCTGTCGTGCTCACACTGACAGAGAGTGAGCAATCCGACCTGCCGGCGTTTAAGGTCGACGACGAGAGGGCTTCTTTCGACGCCGTAGCACACCTTGCAGAAAGAGGACACCGGTCTATCGGCATGATCGCAGGTCCGCTTGATGATCCGGTCGCGGGAGCAGCGCGGTTTCGCGGTTATCAGCTCGCCCTGCGCCAGTATGATCTGCCGATTTCCGATGAGCGCGTGGCGTATGGGAATTTTCGCTATGAACACGGCTACTCCGCCATGGCAGAATTGCTTGCCCAGCGCGCAGTCACAGATATTACGGCCGTATTTGCGGCCAGCGACGAGATGGCGATCGGCGCGATGAGGTGTATTCATGACAACGGGTTGCGAGTTCCGGGTGATATTTCCATAATTGGATTTGATGACATCGTGATCGCCAACATGGTTACTCCGAAATTGACGACGATTGCCCAACCGTTTGAAAATATCGGCAAACTGGCGGTGGAATCCCTGGTGGCGGCGATTGCTGCGGGATCCAGTTCTGCAATTGACACTCACTACATCGCACACTCCCTGGTTGCAAGAGAATCCGTGCGATCAATACCCTACGACACATCGTAGGGTTGCCGAAAAGCCGGCATGATCAATTTAGAAAAAGGGGGATTCACACTAATGAAAAGAACCAGGAAAATCGGCCTCGGGCTGGCGTCCACAATCGTTCTGAGCTCCGCGCTTGTCGGTTGCTCAAGCCAGCCCAGCGCCGCCATTTCGCCAAAGGCAACATCGAAAGTCACCACGATTGTCTGGGCTGCAGGAACGATTTCGCAAAATGGCCTGCGCAAAGATCTCGTCAGCCATTTTGAGAAATTGCATCCGACCATTCATGTTCAGATCGTTCCGGAGCCGACCAATACCGACACGACGCGCGCCCAACTCATCGCCGAGATCAGCGGCGGTTCCTCATCGCCCGATGTGTATATGGGCGATGTGATCTGGCCAGGCCAGTTTGGCTTTCAGCATCTCGCATTGCCGCTCAATCAGCATCTGCCCAAGTCTTTCTTCACCCGCTTTGCGCCGGGCCTTGTGCAGGGGGCGTCGTACAAAGGGAATGTCTACGGCGCGCCTTTCTTCCAGGACGCAGGCTTCCTGTACTACCGCAAAGATCTCCTGAAGGCAGCGCATCTTCCAGTACCCAGGACATGGCAACAGCTCAAGAATGATTCCCTTGTCCTGCAGCATAAACACATGGTCAAGTACGGATTTGTGTGGCAGGGCGCCTCGTACGAGGGTCTGACCTGCGACTGGATGGAGTATCTCACCGACGCGGGCGGACAGGTGTTCAACAAATCTGGAGCCCCGGCGATGAATTCGCCGCAGGCGCTTAAAGCGCTTGACTTCATGCGCTCCCTGATTACCAGCGGCGTGACGCCAAAGGCTGTCATCACCATGCAGGAACCGCAGGCGATGACAGCATTCAATGCGGGGCAGGCGGCATTTCTGCGCAACTGGGACTATGCATGGACAAACTCGCAAACTCCAAGTCAATCCAAGGTCGTCGGGAAGGTTGGCGTAGTGCCGCTGCCGACGTTTGCGGGCCACTCTGGAACCGGATACGCCACGATCGGCGGCTGGAACCTGTACATCAATCCGCACTCGAAACATCTGGCGGCCGACCTGGCATTCATCAACTACATCACAGGCGTCCAGGGTCAGACGATTCTCGCAACCAAAGCGTCTGAAATCCCGACCAACGCAGCCGTGCAAAGAAACCCGGCGATCCGCAAACTGAACCCGGTTCTGGCGATCGTTTCAAAAACGCACCTCATCGGTCGTCCCAGCCAGACGCCAAAATACGCGGCTGTCTCGCTTGCGATCTATTCCAACATCAACGCGGCGCTTGCAGGGCAAATAAGTCCGCAGAAGGCACTGCAGAATGCGAACAAACAACTGGCCCAGGCAACAAGCAACTCTGGGCTGTAAGGACTTACAGAGTATCCCGGGAACAGGCAGGGCCATCAAGGCCTTGCCTGGCATCCCCAGAATGGAGGTTCCCGTGCACGTAAGTAAACTCGAACGCAAGTCTGCCCTGATGGGGTATGCCATGCTGTCGCCGGCGC
>JAKADD010000424.1 GCA_021820825.1 Bacillota bacterium | reverse complement strand
TGTCGAATTCAAGACCCGCTTCTGAAGCGTCTCGCGGCGCTGCGTCGAAAGCGGCCGCAGACGCGGTCGCTCGCCTCGCCCGCCGGTCATGCTTCCGGCGGTGTTGTGAGTCCTCTGCGAAAAATGACAGTCCACATGGTGCCGACGCCCAGCAGCCACAATGCGACTGTGACCAGAACGCCGACCAGAGGCACGTTGGTGACAAAGAGAATCGCCAGCGAGCCGTATAGCGCGAGAATCCTGCGGGTTGGCTGTTGCATGGCGTAGAGAACCGTGCGGCCAATCTTGTTGGAGACAAAGACCAGTCCGCCAAATCCAAGCAAAGTATACAAAAATCCGACGGCGATTGTCGGCACCCAGATGAGCGGTGTACCGAAGCTTGCCACCAGCAGGATGGCTGGCGCCACGCTGATCATCACGCCCGTGCCAAGCAGCCGCAGGTATTTGCGGCCAATCCACGCGCTGATCTGTTCATCCCTGGCATACACCAGATTGCCGCCGGCCAGCAGAATGAAAAATAGGGCGGCAGCCAGAGTGGTCCGCAGAAAATAGCCGCCAACACTGAGCAGGCTCGCCAGGGTGAGTGTGGTAACGAGCCGATTGTTCCCGCCAACGGAAAATACGCCTTCCGTCACCAGCGCTCCCTGTGACTGGATGACGTGTCCGCCAATCGACAGGACGAATGCGGTCACTGACCCAGGCAGGAGATGAATGTCGCTGCCCACTGCGATGACCGAATTGGTGACGACGCCGCGAATCCACAGTGGATGGCCGACCGTAAACACCGTGTCGACGTTCTCGTGGGCGGGAACGGTGATGGCAGTGGGTTGTCTTGACAACGCTTCCGCCGCAAACGCAGGAGTGCCTGCGCCTGCAATGCCGATCACAAGTACGGTGAGCAGCGCTGTACGCAGCAACCACTGCGCGAAGCGGCCTACCCGTGGCGAGCGTGGTCGCATCGTGTCACCCGCCAGTGCGCGCCAGACGGGTGGCTGACAGCGTAAAAACGCCGGCGGCGCCCACCAGCAGCGCGGATATGATGAAAGCTGTCACTGAGTCAGCTCCGGCGGCGTGCAGGGGAACTCCGATCACGCCGGTCTGCAGAGACGTTCCCAGTTGCCAGGCGAGATAGAGAACGCTGCGGCCGAATGCAACAAAAAGCAGCGCCAGCGGCGATACGAATCCCACGGTGCTCACAATCATCGTCAGCCGCGCCAGTTTCATACGTCGTTTCGCAGCCATTTGCCGTACACTGAACAGGATTGTGCTGTTCAACCCTATGCGCGGCTCTACCGAAAATGCTGTCAGCAGCGCGCTCCTCACTTCTTCATGGAATTCCGAGTGGAGTTCAGAACGGAGTTCGGAATGGAGTTCCGGGGCGCTGTGCAATTCTATGTTTCCCATCATCTGTCGCCTTCCCTGCATATCATTCTGCCACTCTGCCACTCTGCGTTCAGTCTGACCTGTTTTCCCCGGTCGCGCGGATGCGGATCCACCGCCTGCGGATCTGCGACTGCGACTGCGGAGGTCGGTCAGGGGTTTTCCTTTTCGTCAGGATCGCCAAATTGCTTGCGCACCGCCTGTTTGGCGTAGGCGAGGCGCGATTTTACCGTGCCGATGGGAATGGAGAGAATGTCCGCAATCTCCGCGTATTCGTAGCCATCCCGCTCGCGCAACAGCAGGATTGCGCGATGCGCTGGCGACAGCGCGTCGAGAGTCTCTTCAATGATCGGTCGCGTGGCGGGGTCTGCGAGCGTCTGGGCTATATCTTCAATCGTTTCCAGCGGATCGGACCGCCGTCGTTGCACCTGACGGAAACGGTCAATCGCGATGCGCGTTGTGACCGTTGTCACCCACGCGGGGAACGCGTTTGGATCCTTCAACGTGTGCAGTTTCCGATGAATCTTTATAAATACATCCTGAGTCACTTCTTCGGCGTCGGGCCGTGATCGTACGATTGCGTACGCGGTCTGGTAGACGTGACGCGAATACTCTTGCACCAGGCGCGCGAATGCATCTGCGTCACCCAATTGCACTCGCCGAATCAGACCTGCAAGCTGTGGCTCCTTCTCACCCTGCAAGGCCTCATTCGCCTCCTGCTCTGATCATACCGAGGGTCCATCGCTCCCGTCCATTATAGCATCCCGTCCTTCGCGGTTCATTGCGAAGGACGAAATTGCGAGCGGATTTGTTCATGCCATCCGGGCGGATGTTTCTGGAGATTCAGCTTTGTCGTGGCATCGCGTCGGAAATGGATGAGAAACTCGGATGGCAGTGGCGCCCGCCCGGCAGTGGCGCTCGCTCTGCAGTGGCGCCCGCCCGGCAGTGGCGCCCGCCCGGCAGTGGCGCTCGCTCTGCAGTGGCGCCCGCCCGGCAGTGGCGCTCGCTCTGCAGTGGTACTCGCCCGGCAGTGTCGTATGCTGTGCCCCTGCTCAGACACGGCTGCGCCGAACTCGCGACGGGCACAGCATACGACACTGCCGGGCAGGCGTATATTTGGGAAGCTGGCCAATGGCCCAATGGCTAACTGGGGAAACATTCAAATATTTAAAAACCCAAATCAGGCCCC
>JAKADD010000423.1 GCA_021820825.1 Bacillota bacterium | reverse complement strand
GCCCAGTCAGCACGATCAGCGGCGTAGAATCCATGTACGCGTCGGCGATTCCGGTCACCAGGTTGGTTGCGCCCGGTCCGGACGTGGCAAGCACCACCCCAGGCCGGCCGGTCACCCTGGCATACCCTTCGGCCGCGTGGATTGCACCCTGTTCATGCCGGGTAAGAATGTGGCGCAGTGAGGACGAATACAGCGCATCATAGATTGGCAGCACAGCGCCGCCCGGGTAACCGAAAATCACCTCGACTCCCGCCTGCTGTAACAGCGAGCACAGTAGATCAGCGCCAGTACGTACTGCGTATGCGTCCGTCCGGGCGACGGATTCGCGCGCTGCGGCTGGCGCAGTGGCGTCACTACTCCCATACATGTGGCTCTCCTCCTCCGCAATCCTGAATTCTCTCTCTTGCCTCCTGCATCAAGGGCTCTGGCGGCTGGCAGCGCGCTCATTCCATGCCGCCGCCTCTATATGAGTTGCTACTAGGACCTGCTACTAAATTATAGTCCGAGACACGATGGCGCCACAACCTTGATAAGCAGATTTTTTTAAAAACTTAAACTTGGCGACCCTGAGTGCGCACTATTTTGTGAAACGCCTCCAGCAACAGTTTTGTCATGGGTCCGGGACTTCCGTCGCCAATCATGCGCGCGTCCACCTCCACAACGGGGATGAGTTCAGCCGCCGTGCCAGTCAGGAAGCATTCGTCCGCGATATACACATCGTGGCGTGTAAACGGAGTCTCAGACAGCGGGATCGACAATTCTGCGCACAGTTCCATGATGGCCCGCCGGGTGATGCCGTCCAAAGCGCCGAGATAGATGGGCGGTGTGTAGACGACGCCGCGTTTTACGATAAATACATTGTCGCCCGAACCTTCGCAGACATAGCCGTCTGCGTTCAGTGTGAGGGCTTCCAATACGCCCGCATTGGCCGCTTCGATCTTGACCAGAACGCTGTTCAGGTAGTTCAGCGACTTGATTTGCGGATTCAGCGCCGCTGGGCTGTTGCGCCTGGTTGCAACCGTGACGATCCGCAATCCCCGTTCGTATAGTTCCTTCGGAAAGAGTTGGATCGTGTCCGCGATGATCACCACATTGGCCTGCGCGCAACCGCGCGGGTCAAGTCCAAGATCGCCTGGTCCGCGCGAAACAACGAGACGAATATAGCCGTCGCGCAACCCATTGGCGCGGACCGTGTCTATGACCGCCTCGGCCATCTCCTCAAAAGTCAGCGGAATCGTCAGCAGTATCGAGCGGGCTGACTCGTACAGACGCAACAGATGATCGTCAAGACGAAAAATTACTCCGCCATAAATCCGGATGCCTTCAAAAATCCCGTCTCCGTAAAGGAACCCGTGGTCAAATACGGACACGACGGCCTGCTCTTTCGGCACCAGTTGGCCATTCAGATAAATCCTACGCTCGTCAGCCTGCTGCATTGCATTCACCCCTGCATCTTTTTCTCTCTGACTCGCGTCGCGAAACGCCCTCAGCGGATATAAAAAAACCGCGCAACAACAGTCGTGACGGCGTGCGGCGCACGCCAGCCAGAACCTGCCGCAGGGCTTTTGTCCCCAAGGTGTACACTCCCAGACTGAGTGCGATGTCGCTCGGACCAGACCCGCAATACGGCGGAACCCTAGACATCCTCCTGACGTTCCTTTGTGAGAAATTTTCATTATTATAAATGCGCGGACCATGAACGGTCAAGGAATTTATTGCGGCGTTTATTGCCAAACTCGAATTGCACCGCTATAATGTCCGTTGAAGGTAAACAATTGTTCGCGCAACATGGACATCGAATGAAGAGGAGGACAAGGTGGACGACCCCTACTATCTCATTCGCCGTTCCCATCTGCCAGATGTTATACGGCGCACCACACTTGTGACCGAACTGCGCAATCGCGATGCGCATCTCAGCGTGTTGCAGGCTGTGACGCAGATTGGCATTTCACGCAGCGCCTATTATAAATACAAAGATGTGGCCAAACCCTTTCAGGCCACCATGCAGGGTCAGATCGTCACACTGGCTCTGACGCTCCAGCATCAGAGCGGCATTCTGTCGGAGGTGCTGAATCTGCTGGCGGCCCTGCAGGCCAATATTCTGACGATCAATCAATCGTTGCCGCTGCAGGGGGTTGCCACGGTCATTATTTCGCTGGAGACAAGAGATATGACACGAGAACTGCAGGAGGCGCTCGACGCGGTGCGGGATATGCCCGGAGTTGAACAGACGCTGATCGTGGGCCAGGGCTATTAGCGGCCAAGCGGCCAGTGTACAAGCTCACATTGAGGACAACAGGGAGAGAGGAGCGGTTCTGCGTGCATGTCCAGATCGGTTTGCTCGGTTGCGGAACTGTCGGCTCCGGCGTGATTGAACTTGTCCGCAAGCGGGCCGACAAGATAGCGGGTTTGACCGGACGGTATCCAGAGATCACCAGAGTTCTGGTGAGAAACCCTTTGAAAGAGCGAGCTGTGCAGTTTATGGGAGAAGAGTTGATCACCGATCCGGCCCTCATTTTGGATGACCCCGAGATTCGCGTCGTCATCGAAACAATCGGCGGCATTGAACCCGCCA
>JAKADD010000422.1 GCA_021820825.1 Bacillota bacterium | reverse complement strand
CGATACAAAGGAAAATATCTTCCGTAATTTTGGCATGGCGCATCCAGAAGGGTATCGCAAGGCGCTCCGGCTGATGAAACAGGCGGAGAAATTTGGCCGTCCAGTTGTGACGTTCATCGACACCGCAGGCGCTTATCCTGGTGCAGGCGCGGAGGAGCGGGGACAGGGCGAAGCCATTGCCCGCAATCTGATCCAGATGGCCGCGCTGCGCGTGCCCATTGTTTGCATCGTAACTGGAGAAGGCGGCAGCGGCGGCGCGTTGGGGCTTGGCATCGGAGATCGGCTGCTGATGCTGGAACACGCGTACTACTCTGTGATCGCTCCAGAGTCGGCGGCTGCTTTATTATGGAAAGACGCCAGTCAGGGGCAACGGGCGGCCAACGCCATGTGTATTACGGCCCAGGATCTGTCCCGTTTCGGAATTGTGGATGAAGTGCTGACTGAACCGTTTGGCGGGGCGCACCGCGATCCCGCCGCCATGATCCGTACTGTCAAAAAGGCTGTGTCGGGAGCGCTTTCCAGTCTGTTGGCGATACCTTTCGCGGAATTGCCGACAGTTCGGTATGACAAGTACAGACATATGGGCGTGGTCATGGAGGCCGTCGCACAAGAGGTTTCTGCCGACACTGCGAGCGCCTCCGACAGGTTTGAAGGAACAAATGGAAGCGAATCTGAACCTGAAGTGCAGGATTCTCACCATTGACGTCGAATTGTATGCCATCCCGAGAAAATTGGGTTGAAATAGGGCAGTTTTGCCATGTTAGCACGTAATGGGAATGTTGGCGCGATGCGGGACGTAAAATGTCCTATAGGGTCCTATTCCGTCAACGGCATGAAATGATGGATTGGATCGGCATGTCGCGCGTGCTTCGGGCGAAGAGTGGGAAGAGTGTATTGAAGATTAAGAAACGCAGCGCCCACGAGGGGGTAGAATCATGGCTATGACCAGTGCGGAGAGTGCAGCCGCCAGTGCGGTCAAACATATCGCGGTGCTCACAAGCGGCGGCGACGCTCCTGGTATGAACGCGGCCATTCGTGCAGTGGTGCGCAAGGGGGTGTATCACGGCTTGCGCGTTTCAGGCGTGAAACATGGGTTCGCCGGTCTGATCCGCGGTGAGGTCGAGTCGATGGATCTGGGGTCCGTCGCCGATATTATCCAGCGCGGGGGAACCAAGTTATTCACGGCGCGCTGCAAGGAATTCGAAACCGAAGCAGGCCAGGAGCAGGCGGTGCGCGTGTTGCGGGAACATGAGATCGATGCGCTCGTGGTCATCGGCGGCGATGGGTCTTTTCGCGGGGCGCGCGCACTTGCTCATCGCGGCGTAAGAACAATCGGCATTCCTGGCACGATCGATAACGACATCCCCTGTACTGACTACACGATCGGGTTCGATACGGCTGTCAATACAGTGATCGGGGCGATCGACAAGATTCGCGATACGGCGACCTCCCATGAGCGCACCTATGTGATTGAAGTGATGGGTCGCAACGCGGGCGACATCGCCATGATCGCAGGGTTGGCGGGCGGCGCGGAATCGATTCTCATCCCGGAGTCGCCATTTGATCTGGAAATGGTTCTTGAGAAATTAAAACATGGCATATCGCGCGGGAAACGACACAGTATCATTCTGGTGGCGGAAGGCGTCGGCCATGGCATGAAAATCGGGGAACTGATCGCCGAACAGACAGGCTGGGAAGTGCGTGTGACCGTATTGGGCCACCTGCAGCGCGGGGGATCGCCGACGGCTTTCGACAGAGTGCTCGCTTCGCGCATGGGCGCAACGGCGGTTGATCTTTTGCGTGAAGGAAGAACGAGTGAAATGATCGGCATTCTGGGCTCGCGAATTGTGGCCACCGATATTGATGAGGCGCTGGCGACTCCACGGCAGATCGATCTGTCCGTGTATGAGTTGGCTGGCATTCTGTCCCTTTAGGGGATATTGTAACTGTGCAGTGGCAAAAGGAGAGTGTGGGAGCATGCGAAAGACAAAGATCGTCTGTACGATGGGTCCGGCAACAGCGGATGTGGCTGTGTTGCGCCAACTGGTCCGCGCGGGCATGAACGTGGCCAGGTTAAACTTTTCTCACGGCACGCACGAAGACCACAGCGCGATGATTGAAAAGGTTCGCGAAGCGGCCCGTCTTGAGGGCAGGATCGTGGGAATCATGCTCGATATCAAGGGACCAAAGATTCGCACCGGCATGATCGAAAATGATGGTGTGGAGTTGGCGGACGGTGAACATATTGTGCTGACGACCGACTCGGTGCTGGGTACGAAAGAACGCGTCTCCATCAGCTATGAGGGCCTGCCGGAAGATGTGCAGGTGGGCTCCGTCATCCGCATTGACGATGGACTTGTGGGTCTGCGCGTGGAGCGGGTGGATGGGCATGATATTCACTGCGTCGTGACAAATGGCGGAGCGCTTAAAAATCGCAAGGGCATCAATGCGCCCGGCGTGCGTCTGCGACTGCCCGGCGTCACTGACAAAGACATTGAAGACATCAAGTTTGGCATTGGACAAGGCGTTGACATCATCGCAGCGTCATTCGTGCGCAAGGCTGCGGACGTTCTGGAG
>JAKADD010000024.1 GCA_021820825.1 Bacillota bacterium | reverse complement strand
TCGCCGAACGCTTCAAGGAACTGGAGATGGCGGGGCTCATCATCCGTCACGTCTATCCCGAGACTCCGGTGCGGATCGAATACACATTGACCGCAAAGGGCAAGGACCTTGGTCCAGTGATGAATCAGGTGCAGGAGTGGGCCAACGTGTGGATGCCATAAACGGCACCGAAACAGGGCGCCTCCCGGAACTGTTTCACACTCAGCCTGAAATTATTTCACACTCTCAGGCGGCTCTCTATAACCCGTGAGCCGCTCAAAAGCAAACGCCAGTCGTATGAGCGTCGGCTCTGCATACGCAGTGCCCGTGAAGGTAATGCCAAACGGTTCGCCTGCAGAAGTATACCCTCCCGGCACACAGATGGATGGGTAGCCAGCTTTCGCGGGCAATGCAGCGCCAAAGTTCCCCGGCGACAGCAGCGCATCCAGTTGATGTTCGATAAGCGCATAATCGATTCCCCGTTCCCGAGAACGACGCAGATCAGCCAGTCTGGCCCGGATATAGCTGGATTCCGTGAGTGTTCCACTCGTTTCCTCGGAACGTTCAAACAAAGCCTGCCCATGGCGCAACGCGACTGCGGCGTGCTGCCCGTTATACGCGATCAACTCCGCCAGGGTATGCACCGGAACGCGGGGGGCAAGCCTGCGCAGGTAAGCGTTCAGAGCCGCCTTAAACTCGTAAGTGAGCACCTCGTACCCGCCGCCGCCTTCTTCCTCCGGAAGTGAAACAGGATCCACGATCACAGCGCCTGCCCCAATCAGCACCGTCTTCGCCCGTTCAAAAATGGCCAGTTGATCCTCTGCAAGATCCGCAAAATAACGTGGCCGCAACACGCCTATCCGCGCTCCCGCGAGTCCGTCAGGATCAAGAAACTGGCGATAATTGCGGCAGGCGCCGGACACGTTTGCCCGCGTGGCGGGATCGCGTTCATCCACGCCCGCAAGGAAACCCAGTAGGATTGCCGCGTCGGCGACAGACTTCGCCATTGGCCCTGCCGTATCCTGGCTGTGCGAGATCGGAATGATCCCATAGCGGCTGACAAGTCCCACTGTCGGTTTGATCCCCACAACGGAGTTGGCGGACGCTGGACTCAGAATGGACCCGGACGTTTCCGTGCCAATGGCGGCGGCCGCAAACCCGGAGGCGACAGCGGCCCCAGACCCGGAACTTGAACCACCGACGTCAAATCGGCCCGGTCCGTAAGGATTCAGGACCTGTTTTCCCCGCGAACTGTAGCCGTTTGGCATATCCTCGGCAATAAAATTTGCCCATTCGGTCATGTTTGTTTTGCCGAGTAATACGGCTCCCGCTTGGCGCAGACGCGCCGCCGCCGCGCTGTCTTCCGGCGCGTACGATTCCGCCAGCGCAACGGACCCGGCGCTGGTATGCATATTGTCTCCTGTGTCGATATTGTCTTTCAGTAGAATGGGAATCCCATGCAAGGATCCACGCGACCCCGAAATACGGCGTTCCACATCGAGCGCGTCTGCGATTGCGAGCGCGTCCGGGTTTAATTCCAGCACCGAATTGATCGCCGCGCCGTCGTGGTCGTGCGTCGCGATCCGCTCCAGATAATGCAGCACAAGCTCGCGCGCCGAAAGCGCGCCGCGTTCCATGAATTCCTGCAGTTCCAAAATTGACGCGCCGTCGATCATGGTCTGTTTGGCCGCGCCTTCGTTTCCTGCCATGCTGAATCCCCCGCTCCCGGTGAGTTCTCTTCCCTGTCCGAAACAAATACGGTCATTTCTGCTCCGCCGAGCTTGTCGTTCCTGCTCTGCCGAGCTTGTATACTGTGCCGCTGCTCAGACACAGCTGCGCCGAACTCGCCTCGGCACAGTATACAAGCTCGGCGGAGCGAGTTTCTCTCCATGTCGGCGGAAATCTATTATGCATTATCGCACAGTCGGGCCAGCGCTGGAAGATCCGAAACTAAAGAATACGTGCGGCGGGCCGGTTCGCGAAGCAAAGGAACGGCCGCCGACCAGCAAGACCCCGTCAAAGTCACAGAAACCCTTGCCAGACAAGCCACGGATCTCCTGAGTGACTTTTCCTTTCGCAGTATGGTATACAAAGAATATGCACACTCACGATGCGACACTTAATGGCAACCTACTGCTGGACTTGGCCCAACGTCTGACCGTCCGAGCGATACGCCCTGGTGGAATTGCGAGATGGCGTGACCTCATGGCCACTCACCATTACTTGGGCTTTCGAACTTTGGTAGGCCAGTCGCTTAAATATGTAGCCTGTATGGGTGACGAATGGGTCGCGTTGCTAGGCTGGACATCCGGGGCCTTCCTGTACCGTCCGAAAGACCAATGGATTGGTTGGTCACGGGATCAACAGTAGCAATGAAAAACATGAGAGGATGATTGTAGTGAATAGGACTAAACGTAGTATTGTAATAGCCGCAGCAATGATGACATTGAGCGGTAGTGATGGACAATCCGCTACAGGCGGGTGTGATGTTCACGGATCAGGCGATGTATCAGGTTGCATTGGCATCTGTCTGAACAGAGCCAGGACCCATTGATCAAACTTGAGGGTAAAGCTGCTGTTATACCGAGACCACAGATCCCGTGCATACTTCATTTTTCCGCACGTGTTGCACTGGACATGGGGATGAGGCGTGTGAAGGAATGTCTTGTACCCCCAGAAATCCAAGTGCCACCAGACCTGCCCGTCGCGATCGGTATCGTAATACGGTTGCTCAGGCGTCCCGCACACGGAACAGGCCATCGCTCGTTTGACTGACAGTGTAATCCAGATGTCCAACCGTCCATGCTCGTGGTCGCATGCATGTCGGCTGATCTGCCAGTGCATCTGGATCTCCAGAACCTCCTCAAAAATCGTGAGTTCCTCTACTTTATCAGCCAAAATCGCTGACGCCTCCACTAGGATCGCGCTATAGCATCAGTCGTCTCGCCAAGACTTTGACACACCTGACGATGAGGAGGCGTTTTTAGTAATTAGCGCTTTTCGGTAGCGATCAGATACCCACCATTCGTTTGCACGGCTATTGATGAATATCTGTGAAGTCCAGGTATTGCATAGATTCGATATCCCCCAGATGACGTTCCATGGTATGATATGGTTCCCAAGTAAGTGCCGATTCGGGTTGCGTGATTGGAGGATACCTCATACTGCTGGCCATGAAACTGTAAAATGTACTTGAAATTCCACGGAGCAAGATGATGTGCCCCTGAGGCCAAGGCAGTGTTGATTCCAACTACTAATGCCGCCATAAGGAATAGCGAGGCAAAGCCAAGTATCCAGTTGCGTTTCATCATGTTCTTCTCCTTGTGGGATTACATACATATTAGACGTTTTCGGCATGATTAGGTTACAACCGCATCCAAAAATTTTCCGGATTGTGTGGCTATCCCGTCAGCTCAGCCGCTGTAATTGGCTTGGAGGAAATATATGCCTGTAACAGACGATTGAACCACTCGCGCTGGAAGCAATGCCGATCGGGCACTGGTCTTTTCGTACGCTGTCTTCCTATGGTACCATAAAGTGAATGAACGCTGAGACAGGCTGGTTGAGGTGACTCCCGTAATGAAGAATCCTGAAAATACGCGCGTTGTCGTCGGTATGTCCGGCGGCGTCGACTCCTCTGCGGCGGCGCTTTTGCTGAAGCGGCAGGGGTATGATGTGATTGGCATGTTTATGAAAAACTGGGACGACACAGACGCCTCTGGCGTGTGCACGGCGACGGAGGATTACGAAGATGTGCGGCGGGTCAGCGCCCACATTGGCATCCCCTGCTACAGTGTCAATTTTGAACGGGAATACAGGGAGCGTGTGTTTCGCCACTTCCTCGACGAGTACGAACGGGGACGCACTCCCAACCCAGACGTTCTCTGCAACAGGGAAATCAAATTCAAGGAACTGCTTTTGCGCGCCCTGGCTATCGGAGCAGACTATCTGGCGACCGGACACTACGCGCAGGTGCAGACCCAAAACGGTGCAACAACGCTGCTGCGCGCTGCGGACCGGAACAAAGACCAGACGTATTTTTTGCACACCCTCGACCAGACCGCCCTGTCGCGCGCCCTGTTTCCGCTTGGGGCAATGCAAAAAAGCGAAGTGCGCGCCGTGGCAAGGGAAGCTGGTCTGGTCACGGCGGCCAAAAAGGACAGCACGGGAATCTGCTTTATCGGGGAACGCAATTTTCGGCGCTTTCTGGGTGAATACCTCCCTGCTCGGCCGGGCGACATGTACACGCTGGAAGGGCTGTATAAAGGCCGGCATGAGGGGCTTATGTATTATACGATCGGCCAGCGCCACGGCCTTGGCATCGGCGGTTCTGGATCTGGCGAACCCTGGTTTGTGGTCGGCAAAGATGTCGCGCACAATATCCTCTTTGTGGAGCAGGGCGCGGACAGCGTCCACCTGTACTCCACTGCTCTCACCGCCAGTGAACTGCACTGGATCGCTGGCTCCCCGCCCGTCGACGGGGTGTTCAGTTGCACGGCCAAGTTTCGCTATCGGCAACCGGACCAGCAGGTTACGCTCACCGTGCAACCTGGAGCCTGTTGCACCGTTTCGTTCGCAGAGCCGCAACGCGCCATCACTCCGGGGCAGGCGGTCGTTTTTTATGACGGCGCAACCTGTCTGGGCGGCGCCGTGATCGATGCGTCCATTCCGCTTGCGAACGCTGCGCCCACATACAATGTTCACATCTGAATAAATGCTTGATTGTTCCCGTGCGGTCGAAGTGCCTTATAGTAGAGACAGTACGCGCTCGCCAAGCAGCGCGACCATACTGTGAGTAAGGACGATCAACGCATGAAGAAACAGTTACGCGCCCGACTATTGCAGATTGGATTTGTTTCCCTGTCCATGATCGTGCTGGGACGGGTCTGGTATGTTCAGAGAGTGGACGTATTTTTACATAAAAGAGCCCAAAACCAGTGGACCGCCAAACAGCAGATTGATCCGATGCGAGGATCGATCTATGACTCCACAGGCGGCATTCTGGCGTTCGACACGCCTGCATATGATCTGGACATCAATCTGCAGGCCATCAGCCGTCACGGCGCCGCGACTGTGCGCACCCTCGCCGCCAGTCTGAGCAAAATCGTGCACACCACGCCCGCTGTCATGCTGTCGGAGTTGAACCGTCCGGGGGTGGTCTGGCTGCGCATGTACCCATACCTCGTACAGGTTCCGCTCGCGACCGAACAGCGCGTGCTGGCGCTGTTCGCAAAACTGGGACTGCAAAACGATATCAGCCCCTATAAGACGTATCGCCGCGTCTATCCCGATGGTCAATTTGCGTCCGAGGTCATCGGATTTACGGATAATTTCGGGCGCGGCGCCGCCGGGGTCGAGTACGAGTACAACAAATACCTGTCGGGGGTTCCTGGCTACAAGATATTTACACCTGACAATTTGGGGGATCCGATTCCCTTTCGACCGGTCATCAAGAAACCGGTGCAAAATGGCGACAGTCTCTATCTGACCCTCAATTCTGTGATCCAGCACTATGCGGAACACGCTCTCTCCGTAATCAAACAGCGATTTCAACCCGCCCACGCGGCGATCATCGTCGCCAATCCAATGACTGGCGCCATCCTTGCCATGGCGACGTTGCCCAACTACAATCCGAACTATTTCTGGCGTTACCCCTCAGCTACGCTGGACACCAACTGGGCCATCTCGGATCCCTTTGAACCGGGCAGCACCTTTAAGCCGGTCACACTTACGGGCGCTCTCAGCACACACTCAATCCGACTGAATCAGACGTACATGTCAGGCGTCGACTATGTGAACGGGGTGCCGATCCGCGACTGGAATCTTTACGGATGGGGTCGATTGACTTACCTGCAAGCATTTATATATTCCAGCAATGTTGGTTTCATTCATATCGGGCAGGCAGAAGGCGTCAATAATTTTTACCATTATTTTAATTTATTTGGATTGAACAAGCCGACTGGCATCGACCTGCCAGGTGAAGGAAACTCCATTATTTATCCAAAGAAAAATTTGAATCCCGTCGACTTTGCCACCATGACATTCGGTCAGGGGCTGGCTGTCACCCCTATTCAGCAGATTGCGGCAATCGGAGCGATCGCCAACGGCGGTCATCTGATGACGCCTTATGTGGTGCAAAAAATCGTTGCGCCAAACGGCCATGTCGTGCTGAATCGCAAACCGCATATTGTCAGGCGCGTCGCGTCGCCTGCCATCATGCGCGAAGTAACGAACGCCATGGTGCAGGTGGTCAATAACGACCCCCAGGGAAATGTCGGGGTCATCCCAGGTTACAATATCGCAGGCAAAACCGGCACTGCGGAAATCCCGAAACCCGGCGGCGGCTACTATAAGAATCTGTATAATCTCTCGTTTGTCGGCTTCGGCCCGGCCCATCATCCCGCGCTTGAGATTATGGTCACAGTCAACGGGGCGCACCACACAGCGCAGTGGGGTGACTGGGTCGCAACGCCTGCCGCAAAGTATGTGCTGCAAAAATCGTTCGCGTATCTTGGCATACCCCCGCATTCGTCCGCAGCCCCGCCGCTGAAAGGCGTTCCCTTAACTTCCTACGTTCAGGTTCCCAATGTAGTGGGCATGACTTCGCTGGCGGCGTCGGCGACACTTTCGCAACACGGTCTCGCGACAAACACCGTCGGCAGTGCAGGCACAATCACCACGCAATGGCCGCAACCCGGCGCGTCTGTGGCCAAAGGGGATCAGATAGCGCTCATCTCCCGACCGACTCTGTCCAGTCAGCACGGTCAGGTGCGCGTACCCAATCTGAGCGGGATGTTGATGACAGAAGCGATGCGTGTGTGCGCCTCGCTTGGGCTCCAGCTTGTTCCAAGCGGAGTCGGCTATGCTCATGGACAGAGTATTAAACCAGGCCAACTGGTGCCGCTTGGCACGCCTGTTACGGTTACCTTTACGCCCACCCCCTGAGGCGCCGTCTCCCCAAACGTGTCCGCATGCGCTACAATACGTTCGTATGCCAGTGCAATCGAGACCTGCGGCAGGAGTGAGACGCATTGAACAAGACTTTAACCACGTGCCCGCAATGCCACAGCAACGTGCCCTTCAACCAGGGCTACGTCAGTTGGTGCGAGTGCGGGTGGAACGTTGAAATACCCGCACAGTGGGCGGATGACAAAAAAACGGCTCGCCGTTATGAACGGATGCGCCGCTTTTACAGGGATTTCGCAGCCGCATGGGAGGCGGGGCGGGAGCCTGGAATTTTTATCGCAATCGTCGTGAGCGTTCTTCTCACTTTGCTGGTAATGGTCGGACTGGCCGCATACATCACGCTGATGGTCTACCTGTTTGAAGATTCATTTTTCATCGGCAGAGGTTTGGCGATCATTCTGCTGATCGGACTGTACCTGCCCATTGCACCCCTTGTCCAGTTTGTAAAACGGCCCTTCAGGATCACCCGCAACGAGGCGCCGCAGACATTCGAACAGCTCGACCGCATCTGCAGCACAATTGGCGTCAAAAAAGTGAACGAACTCCAGATTTCCGAGTCGCAGCCAGGCATTCGCCTGATCCAGCCGTTATGGCGGCGCAAACGAGTCCTGGTCTGTAACTCTGCCACCCTTGCGGCCCAGGACCCGGCATCCTTTACGGCGGGAGTCGTACGCGAACTGCTGATCGCCAAAAGCAACCGCCGTTCGCTGCTCGACATCGCCCTGTGGGCGCGCGATCTGTTGCAGACCGCTTACGACGTGATCATCGGGAGCGCCGCTCCCCCTGCCGTCGATTCGCCGGGAAGCGTCGACCGCAGCCAGTACTCCCGCAGCCTGCGCATGATGCGACGGCAGTCCATTGTGCGCATGCTGCGCGCCTTCACATTTCCAGTCGCCGTCATTCCGCAGAGTTTGCATTTTCTGCTCAATCGCAGCCTGCTGAAACTGGAGCACACAATCGTCTACAGAGCGGATCGGCAAACGGCAAAACTCACAGGACTGCGGCCGCTTGAACAGTATTTGACGACCCTCGGCGCAACAGAAACCCTGCACTTCGTTCAGGAACGCCTGAGCGAAACCACATCCATGGCAGACCGCCAGCGCGCCATGGCGGACAAAATGCGTACGCTGCCCGAGCGGGAACGGGAGCGCCAGTTGCGCACGCAGCCCGAAGACGCATTGCAGCGGCCGCTGCTCAGTTGGCAGTATGATCTTCTCCAGCACTGCGCACAGCATGAGGAACTGCCCAGCTCCATGGCCGCCGCCGTCTCTGCGGTAAACCTGTCCGACTGGTCAGCCGTCAACCGCGAGTGGGCGGCCAGCATGATGTAATGCAAAGCCCATCACACGGACATTCTGTTTCGCAGAAACGCCGCCAAGTCTTCCATTGGCAAACGCACCTGTTCCATCGTATCGCGGTCGCGCACTGTGACTGCGCCGTCTTGTTCCGACTGAAAATCGTAGGTCACACAATACGGCGTTCCGATTTCATCATGCCGTCGGTAGCGTTTGCCGATTGAACCCGTATCGTCATAGTCGCAGGCGAATTCCCGCTTCAGTTCTGCATACAGTTTCTCGGCGCCGGCGCCGAGTTTTTTCGACAGGGGGAACACCGCCGCCGTGTACGGTGCGAGCGCTGGGTGAAAATGCATGACAGTCCGCGTCTCTCCATCCTCCAGTTGCTGTTCTTCGAACGCATCGACAAACACAGCGAGGGTCAATCGATCCGCGCCAATGGACGGTTCTATACAGTAGGGAATGTAGGGAACCTGCCCCTCTTCAGAGACTGTCATGTCCATGTGCGCGTGTTGCGCGTGTCTCTTTAGATCGTAGTCCGTCCGGTTGGCTATCCCGAGCAGTTCGCCCCAACCAAACGGAAAGCGATATTCAATATCGGTTGTCGCTTTACTGTAGTGGGACAACTGTTCTTTCTCGTGATCGCGCAAACGCACATGTTCTGGACGAATGCCCAGCGACTTGACCCAGACGGCGCAAAACTCCCGCCAATGCGAAAACCACTCTTCATCCGTGCCTGGCGCACAGAAAAACTCCAGTTCCATCTGTTCAAACTC
The DNA here is from genome assembly GCA_021820825.1 of Bacillota bacterium. The sequence goes on along the minus strand of JAKADD010000024.1, from coordinate 4,130 downwards.
GCGCGTTCGGAACGTAAAATTGCCGGGTGTGATCTCATTGCGAAAACTCTTGCCGATCTGGCCGATGCCAAAGGGAACCTTTTTCCTCATTGTCCGTTGCACATTTTTAAAGTTCACAAAAATGCCCTGCGCCGTCTCAGGCCGTAAAAATACTTCATTCGACGCATCTTCAGTAACCCCTGAAAACGTGCGAAACATCATATTGAACTGACGAATGGGCGTAAAATCCGCGCCGGAACATTCCGGACACTGAATCCCGAACTGCCGAATCAGTTCCTCCATGGCCGTAAATGACAGCCCATCCACGATGCGTTCTTCACCGCGCGCCAGCAGCGTCTCTTCGATGAGCTTGTCCGCCCGGTGGCGCGCCTTGCACGTGCGGCAGTCGATCATGGGATCGTTGAAATTGCCTACATGGCCGGATGCAACCCAGACCTCGCGGTTCATCAGGATCGCGGCGTCAAGTCCCACATTGTAAGGCGATTCTTCAATAAATTTTTTCCACCACGCGCGTTTGATGTTGTTTTTCAACTGTACGCCGAGCGGACCGTAATCCCACGTATTTGCAAGACCTCCATAAATCTCGGAACCTGCAAAAATGAATCCGCGGTGTTTGGCCAGAGCGACCAATTGCTCCATTGTGACTGACATAGTATTTAGAAAACCCCATTTCCAGCTATTTATTGCATACAATCCCAGCCATCTGTTGGATGGCTGTGTGACCCGTTATTGCCAAGAACAGCATTGTTCATTATAATACGCATAATTATAATAGATAGAAAGCGCACGCTGCAAGCGACAGAGATAGAGAGAGAGATTTGCGCGAGAGAGATAACCCACAGGGAGTGGAGACATGAACCGCATATGGCTGTACGACACAACGCTTCGAGACGGAGCGCAGTCTGAACATGTAGCGTTTACAGTGGCAGATAAACTCGAAATAGTCAGTCTCCTGGATTCTCTGGGTGTTGATTACATTGAGGGAGGATGGCCCGGTTCCAATGCGAAGGATCTGGCCTTTTTCTATGAATTGAATCGCATAACGCTGCAGCACAGCCGTATTGTGGCATTTACCAGCACACGCAAAAAAGGCCTGCGCATCGAAGAAGACGAGCACATGAACGTGGTGCTCGGCACGGGCATGCGATATTGCGCTGTTGTCGGCAAAACCTGGGACTTTCATGTTCTTAAGGCGCTGCGCACCGAACTGGACGAAAATCTGAGAATGATCGCGGATACTGTGGCATTTTTAAAGAAGCATGAGATTGAAGTGACCTTTGACGCGGAGCATTTTTTCGATGCGTACAAGCATAATCCGCGCTACGCCATTCAGGCGTTGGCAGCAGCCCGTGACGCGGGAGCGGATTGGCTGGCGCTGTGCGACACCAATGGCGGCGCCCTCCCGCATGAAGTGCAGACAATCGTCGCCGAAGTGCGGGCGGCCGGATTCGCGCCGCTCGGCATCCACACTCACAACGACGGCGGACTGGCGGTTGCAAACACGCTCGCCGCCGTCGCCGCTGGCGCAACACAGATTCAGACCACCATCAATGGTCTTGGCGAACGCTGCGGCAATGCAGATCTCTGTGCGGTCGCCCCAAATCTCATCTACAAAATGAATCGTTCCTGCCACATGGGATTGCCTGGGCTGCAGCGGCTGAAGGAAGTGTCCGATCGCCTCTATGCGATCACGGAGCGTCCGCCCGTCGAGTCGCAACCTTTTGTCGGCAACAGCGCGTTCGCGCACAAGGCGGGCATGCATGTGAGCGCGGTCATGCGCGATCCGGCTCTCTACGAGCACATAGCCCCGCAAACAGTGGGCAACCAGCGCCGAGTCCTCGTGTCGGAACTGTCGGGAGCCAGCAATATTCGTTATCAACTGGAGCGCCTGGGGTTTTCCGCCTCAGACGAGGACGCAGTACGGATCCTTGCCCGCGTCAAGGCGACCGAGGCGCTTGGATACGTGTACGAGAACGCCCACACTTCACTGGAACTGCTCATTCTTGAGGAACTGGGAATGACCGGCGCTCCCCTGACCAATCATTTCGCGCAAGACGCGCTGGCCGTTCACGGCATGGATGAAATCCAGCACGCCATTCCTCCTGAGTATCAGGATCTGATCGCCGACCTGTTCGCAACCATGAATTTGGAACGGTTCTCTTTCCGTCTGGGAGAACATCGGGTGAGTTCTTTTTGCCGCAGCACTGGCCAGGATCATACACAGCGGGCCGTTGTCACCGGTTTGTGGCAACAGACAACCCTGTGTACGATGGGCATCGGAACCACAGTAAAGGACGCCCTCACGGACGCCCTTGCGCAGATCAGCCGCTACCTGCAGCACATGCACCCGGCAAAAGCGGGATCAGAAGTGTCACAACGCCATGTCATCGACGCCAGCCAGCCATGACTCGATAGCGCCGATCACCGCTGATATGCAGGCTTCATCACTCAGATCCCGATGTAGCGCGCGTACAGCGAGCGCGCTTCTGTTATGTCGTCAGTGCCGTGAATCAGCGCCCGCCCGTCTGCAAACAGCGAGATCTGGAGCGCACCCAGATCGCAGCGCAACAGATTGGCGGTATTTCGCACCTCTCCCACTGCGCGCAACCGCTTGGCCACTGTTTCAAGCGACCACGCGGGCGGTGTTTCCGGCTTCACCTGAATGGTCCGCCGCCCGCAAAGAGACACTGTCAGCGCATCGCCATGCGCCGACAGTGCGGCAAACACCCGCCGCCCGCAACAGGAACAGTCTGGTTCAGGCTCCTGAAAGCGCACCTTGCGCAATTCGTTTGTCCAGACGTCAATGTATGTCAGTCCTGGATTCAAAGCGTCCTCATGGCCAGTCAACAGTTTGAGCACCTCCGCGACCTGAAGCGAGGCAATCATCGAAACAATCGGGGCAATCACACCGACCGTATCACAGGTATCGTGCCCCCCGCCCTGCTGCGCGCCAAACAGACAGACCAGACACGGCGTACGGCCCGGACGCAGCAGCCCCACCGTGCCATAGGAACTGACCGCGCCTCCGTACGCCCAGGGAATACTGTGTTTCACGGACACATCATTGATCAGATAGCGAATCTGAAAATTGTCTGTACCGTCTACAATCACGTCCACATCAGCCAGCAGTGTCTCCGCGTTTTTGGCGGTTACATCAGCGATCACTGGAACGATCTCCACAGCGCTGTTGGCGCGCCGAAGTTTTTCCGCCGCAGCCAGCGCTTTCGGAATGCAGTCGGCGGCGTCCGACTCGTCATAGAGAGACTGCCGCTGCAGGTTGGACTGCTCCACGATGTCCCGGTCGATGAGACGCAGATAGTTCACCCCTGCCCGCGCCAATTGCGCCGCGCTGGCGGTGCCCAGGGCGCCCATGCCCACGACGGCCACACGCGCGCGCCGCAACCGCTCCTGCCCGACCACGCCAATGGGCCGAAACAGAATCTGCCGTGAATAGCGGCTGTTCAGTTCCTCTGCCAGTCCGTCTTTCTGCTGATCATCCATGTTCCTGTGCGTCACTCCCCGTTTTGCCCTGTTCTGTCGGCGTCAGCGCGTTCCCTGCGAAGCGCTCCGCAAGCGCCCTTGCAAGCGGACCGATCAACTGTTCATTCCAGGGCGCTCTTCTGTTATCGTGGATATCGACAGTGAGCCACGCTTTTTTCGGCCAATAGGTGATTTCCAGCACACCTTTGCCAGAACCATCTTTCAGGTGGTAATGCGTGGACCCGCGCATCGTGGACAGCGTTGTTTTTTGTGCAGTATCGAGGCCAAAATCGCGAATCACTTCCTCAATCGTCTCCACCACAAGTTCTTCATCCTGAAGGCGAACAGGCGTCAACCGCGAACTGACAATGGTATAAGTCAACACAACTGCGCACCCTCCTTCAGATATCTGTTGCAGCGGCGGCCCGTACGGTCAGCCTCTGCCCATTGCACTCTGTTCTATCCTGAAAATCGCCGCAGGTCAAGTCCATGCGTCAAAAATACCGCAGGCAGCACGCCCTGGATTTTGTTTCGCAAAACTCGGGCAGGAAAACCTATGGCGAAATTGCCCATTATGAGGTACCCTGAGGGTAAGACCTGACTGCTTCAGCGAGCGGGATGCCATGTGTACCTACGGGGTGGCCAAGCAT
>JAKADD010000421.1 GCA_021820825.1 Bacillota bacterium | reverse complement strand
GGTCTCGTCAGTTCGGTGAACACAGTGGGGATTCTGATGCGCGGTCTACCCTCAAAATTGCGCCGGAACTCCGTGAGATGAGACGCCTCCGTATAGTAGTCGAGTTCTTCGAGTGTCGTGCGCGCCACTTCCTCATGAATCGCCAGAAGATCGACGCGGGCGCGGACGGCCTTGAACTGACCGGCAATCCAGACGACCAATTTGGTCGCGGTAAGATCGGCGTAGATCAACTTTTCGATGCCCGGGCGCTGTATTTTAACGGCGACCTGTTCTCCGTTTGGCAACAGGGCAAGGTGCACCTGACCCAACGACGCCGCAGCAAGAGGCGATTCTTCGATGGACTTGAAATAAATACCCAGATTGCTTCCGTAGGAGGCGATGAGCTGTTTTTTGATTTCTGCGTAGGGCACTGGACTGATGCGATCCTGCAACTGTTCAAGTTCCTCAATAAATGGTTTCGGCATCAAATCCGCCCGCGCGCTCAAAAACTGTCCCAGTTTGATCAGCATGCCCTCCAGTTCGAGGGCGGTCTGGCGCAGCGTGCGCGCCTGGGCGCGCCACAAACTGTTCCATACGGCGGCAGGCAATGCGCTGCCGCGGCGCTGCTCTTTTTTATGGTAGCGCCAGATTTGCCAGAAGAAGAGAAGGCTCATCGTGACGATACGATATACCCGATAAACTCTGATTCGCTTGCAGTTGTCTCGTATGCGCACGGTACTCCCTCCCGGAACATGGACTCACCTGTCCATGGTATCCTGCAACAGGAGTGCCGTCAAACTCTGAGGCAGTCGCGTGACAGTCGCGCGGGGCGTCCGCTTGCATCCATGAAGGTGTCAGCGGAACCGCCTCATTGACGGTCAGGATGGCGCTGGTCAGGAAGGTCTGGCAAGTTGAGGAGTTCCGCATCGCGGAGCACATACGAGTGAATCCTGCGGCTGATTGTCCTGTCTGCCAGCGCGGCGCGCAGAGTTGTGCCGGATTCGCACCCCATGGACCGGATAAAACGCAGTACGTCTTCGGCCCGTCCTGAGAGAGCGAATTTATTTTTGTGATAAAATACATGCATGGCTGTTCCTCCCCACGCTGATGTCTATGTGGCGGTCGGGGAAGGTTATGCAACCGAGGAAAGACGGTGCTGTATTTTGTATGAGCGCAAGATAGACGGGAAGCGTGTATACGAAGGAAAGTTCATTTCCATGCGGGTCGATCGCGTCGAACTGCCAAACGGACGCATCGCTGCGCGAGAGGTGGTGGAACATCCTGGCGCCGTGGCTGTGCTGGCGCAGAGCGCTCCTGATACTGTGGTTCTGGTGCGCCAGTTTCGCTACCCCATCAACGAGTTGTCCCTGGAACTGCCAGCCGGCAAACTGGAACGGGGAGAGGATCCGTTGCAGGCTGCTCATCGCGAATTGGCGGAAGAAACGGGATACACCGCAGGGAAAATGGAGTTTGTGATGTCGTTTTATTCCACACCAGGTTTTTCCGATGAACGGATGCACCTCTATCTGGCGACAGACTTACAGGCGGGGGAACCGCAGCCTGACGACGATGAGTTTGTCGATTGCCTCACTTTCGACCGTTCCACCATGACGCGTATGATCCGCGACGGCGCGCTGGTGGACGCCAAAACGCTTGTCGGATTGCTGTGGTGGCTGCACAGTCCATGACAGGCAGCGCAAGTGAAACCAGGCGTTTTTTTGTGGACGGGCACGTGCACATCGGACGGGCTTCGCAAAACGAACCCATTAAAATTTCCGCTGCGCCGTCACTGACTGTCATGGGCGTCGTCGAACACGCGGTTCATGAAAAAGGGATCGACATGATCGGTCTGATCGATGCGGTCACGCCGCCTGTGCAGCGCGATTTGCGTCAGCTTGTGGATACAGGCGTTCTCCACCCCGTTTCTGGAGGCGGGCTCTCCTGGGAGGGGAAAGTGACACTGCTGCTGGGCGCCGAGGTGGAGATCGGCGGTCCGCGCGGGGGCGCGGCCCATTTTGGCGTATTCTTCCCGGACCTTGAGACACTGGGCGAGTTTTCCCGGTGGCTCGGCGCCCGGCAAACGAATCCGAATTTATCCTCACAACGGGCGCAAAGCACGACAGCGACGGATCTGGCTACGGAAGTGAACGGGGAGGGCGGCATCGTCATCGTCAATCACGCGTTCACTCCACACAAGGGTCTCTATGGAAATTGCGTCGCCCACATGGCCGAGATGCTGCCGCCTTCTCTAGTATCGGCTGTCGAACTGGGTCTGTCGTCAGACACGGAAATGGCCGACCGTATCTCCGAACTTGCGAACACAACGTTTGTTACCAACAGCGACGCGCATTCGCTGCCAAAAATCGCCCGTGAGTACCACATTGCGAGCTTGCTGGAGCCGTCGTTTCGAGCCTACAGCGCGGCACTGCGGCGCACAGGCGAAGAACGGATCGAGGCTAACGTGGGGCTGTGGCCGCCGCTTGGCAAATATCACTTGAGTGCATGCCGAAATTGCGGGCGCTTATGGGAAAACGGCGCCGCTGGCTGTCCGGATTGTGGTTCGCAGCGATTTACGATGGGAGTATGGAACAGGCTTCAGAAGGTGGCTGA
>JAKADD010000420.1:1787-2605 GCA_021820825.1 Bacillota bacterium | reverse complement strand
TTCATTGCTGTATCCCCGTGTTCTCTTCAAGCGCCCGGCGGAGTCTATGACACTGGCTGACTTCCGTTTGCTGCGCGAATTGTTCTTGCCTCCCCTGCTTCTGGACGCCTTGCGCAAACGGGCGCTAAACAGCAACTGGGACAAAGCATACGCGCTGGTGGTTCTGGCGGGATGCGAGAGCGCCGCGCGCGATCACAGGTTTGCCGTGGAGCGCTTCGCCGCGTCCGCCATAAAACAGTTGCAGTCCATGGCAGGAAGCGGTCAGGACCTAATCGCAACACTCAGAGAACGGGAGCGTGGCATGGCGTATCCAGAAGATCTGTTCTCAGCAGTCAAGGCAGTGTTCCAGCGCTACTATCTGGGGGTTGATCAGGCAATCGCCGTGTGCCTGCGCAGCGGAACGTCCGCGTTTGAGACGCTGCTCGCAGAACAGGAGATCTTGCGCCGATTCCTGAACGATCTCCGCGAACGGGGCGCCACACTTGGTATCGGCACCGGACGACCGCGTGCAGAAGCGCAGAAGGCTCTGACGCGGTTTGGACTCTGGAGCGCGTTCGCGCCAGACCGCATCTGCACAATCGACGAGGTGCAAAAGGAGGAGGAGCAGAGGGGCGTCGCTCCATTTGCGCTGGCCAAACCCCACCCCTACACGTATCAGCGCAGTGCGGCTGGTTTTCCTGCGCATGATGTGTACGTCGTTGGCGATTCGGTGTCTGACGCCATTGCCGCCGATCGCGCTGGATTTCGCTTTGTGGGGGTGGGTGACCGTCGCGCTTTTGCAAGTGTATCCGTTTCGCCCGTCGCTGCGGTCGATACTG
>JAKADD010000420.1:0-1777 GCA_021820825.1 Bacillota bacterium | reverse complement strand
TGCAGGCTGGCTGTTTCCAACTGTAAGAGGTTGTTCAAAAAGGTAATTGCGATGCGACTTCTGGTCCATTTTTGAATCCATGATCATGCCGTGCGAATTTTCTTTCCGCCTGTCGCAACAGGCGGGTTCTTTGCGGTAAAATGAGGTAAATGGCTTGGCGATGTCTGCGGGAAGAGGGCGATAGCACGGGATGAACGGTCACTCGCAGTATGTGCTGAGCTTGGTGCAAAGGAGCAACACGCTGTCCGCGGCGATCGTCGACCAGAGTGGGCAGGTTGCGGGTTTGGCGGAGCGCGTATTTGACGACGGTGAAGTCGCGCGGGATGAACTGGATGCGGACGCGCTTCTGAGCGGCGCCATCACTCTCATTGAAACCGTGTTGCGACGCGCCGACATCTCAGCTTGGGAACTTTCCGCCATCGGAGTTGCCACAGCAGATGATATGGTGGCAGTCTGGGATAGTGTATCAGGCGCTCCGCTGGCGCCGATTCGACCACTTTCAGCAGTGGATCTGTCTGACGGCGATCTGACGGAGTGGCTGGAAGACTGGCTGCAACAGATGCAGAGGCAGTCTGACCTGCGTCCGAAACCTGGCGCATGGCGTGTTGGCGGCGTTGACAGTTGGCTGGTCTGGAACCTGACTCAGGGCAGAGTGCACATGGTAGCGTCCGGACACCGCTTTGCCGCGCATGTGCAGACATTATCCCTGTCGCCTGTGATCGCGCCTGCTTTACCGAAGGTCGTGGACGAACAGGGAGCGATTGGGATGGTCAACGCCGCGTATCTTCACGGCGCGACTGTGCCGATTACGGCAGTCACGACCGTTGCGGGAAGCGTTTTATTCGGGGCCGCAATTTCCGGACCAAACGAAGCGTTTGTATCGTATCAACACCATGGATTTGCAGTGTTTCTCACGGCAAGTGAAAAGAATATTCGCGTTGATCCCCTGGAACACCTTACCAACCATCCCGTTCCGTTGCCGGATTTCACCCTCTATCCGCGTATGCTCATCGGGCGTTTTGGAGCGCCCCAACTGGTGCTGGACTGGCTGGAAACAAAGGGAGGACTGCGTGCGACGGATCTCGCAAGGTTACAAGAACTCGACAAACAGATCACCCTGCCCCTCTTTACCGATCACAGCGTCCTGGTGGGATCCATGCCACAGGACGCAAGGCGGTCGGCAATCGTCGGAATCGATTCGGCGACCACGCTGGAATCGATTTATGCCGCTGCTCTGCGCGCCATGGCCTATCATGTGGCGGAAATGGTGGAGAGTGTGCAGCGGGCCACCGGTCAACGCATTGTGCGTCTCCATACCGACGTCTGCGGCTACGCACTGCCTTCCCTGTTTTCGTTTCAGGCGGCGATCAGTGAAAGACCGCTGGTTGTGAGGCATGGCGATGCGACGGCGCTGGGAACCGCGTTGCTGGCGGGTCTTGCCGCAGGCGTCTGGGCGACCGGCCAGGTGCTCGACTGGCTTGACAGCGCCAGCGCTGCAGAGGTCTACGAAGCTCATGATCTGGATCCTTTATTGCGCGCTGAACGTCGCCTCTGGCGCCAGCTGTCCAGCGGAGTAATGCCATAGCGAGTGATATGCATCGTCGATTTTTGAGTTTTGTTCTTAATCACTTATAATAGGAGTTGAGTACGAAAATCATTTGGAGGAGGAACACGATGCCAAAAGGTGCAACTGAAACCAAAACCTTGAAAGTGGGGGATCAGGCTCCTGATTTCACGCTCAATGCGCACGGTGGACGTACCGTCACACTGTCGGAAT
>JAKADD010000419.1 GCA_021820825.1 Bacillota bacterium | reverse complement strand
GCGATGGCGACAGCGCCAGAATTGATAACCGTATCCCTGCTCCCAGTCGCTGTCGCTTCCACTCTTCACGGGCAGAAACGGCGAGACGGCCTCCGCGATCCACGATTCCGAAAGAATGCGTTTCCCATCCCACAACCCATTTTGCAAATACAACTGTCCAAATTTGGCGATATCTTCGGTTTTCAGGCTGAGTCCGAATGCGCCCATATTGACGCCGCGCGAACACTTGGTCCAGGCGGCTCCGACAATGCCTAGCGGCTGGAACAGGCGCGGCTGCAGATAGTCGAACAGCGTCTGCCCCGATACCTGCTGCACAATCGCAGACAGCATGTACGTCGCGCCATTATTATAGGAGAAATGGGCGCCCGGTTCGAACTCCACGGCGCTGTGCAGAAACCCCCTCACCAAGTGTTGCGGATGCGTGGCTCTCATGCCGCTCATGGCATCGTCGCCATGGCCGGTTGTCATGGTGAGCAGATGACGAACGCGCATCAGCGCCATGTGCGCATCGGGTTCACTCGGCAAGTCATTCGGAAAAAAAGAGACAACCCGATCATCAACGGACAGAAGCCCTTCGCTGACGGCCATGCCGATGGCCGTCGATGTGAAACTCTTGCTCAGGGAGTAGAGCATATGAGGCAAATTCTCTCTGTAAGGACGCCACCATCCTTGCGCCGCAACGCGGCCATGGCGCAGCAGCATGAAACTGTGAAGTTCCAGTTCTCTGGCTTCGACAGCCTTGACAAAGTCTGCGACGGCGCGAGACGGGATAGACAGTTTCTCAGGCAGACTGCGAGGCAGTGAGTTGAGTCCTGACATGCGCAACATTCCTCTCTGGATATGAAATAGTATAGCGGTTATTTCGCGTTTGGTGGGTCCGTCCAGCAGAATCATTTTCATAATGTACGCTGCGTTCGCATTGTGTACATTGCTTTCCATAGTGAAGATGAATACACTCAAATCAGCCCAGCACGCGAAAGGTGAAAATGAATATGCGCCAGAGCAACGCTTCGTCTATCGTCTATGTCGGAACCTATGCAGAATTCGCCGCGCCGGGATTATATGCGTTTCATCTGGATGACGGCTCAGGAGCTCTACAACCGATCTGTTCTCTGTCGGGCATCGAAAATCCTTCCTTTCTCGCCGCGCATCCTCATCGAAATGCGTTATACGCAGTGAGCGAACGGGAAACAGGCGCAGAAGTCGTGGCCATCGATCTGCGTCCGTCCAGCTACATGCAGATCCTGAATCGCCAGGCGTGCACGGGCTCTGGGCCATGCCATCTGAGCCTTGACAGAGCGGGAACGCATTTGATCACAGCCAATTATGCGGGCGGCAGTGTCAGTCTCTTTCCTGTACTGGCAGACGGACGCGTCGGACCAGAAACCCAGTGTATTGCCCATCAGGGAACGGGCGCACACCCACTTCGACAAACGGCGCCGCACCCCCATGCGGCTGTCTTCGACCCCGCTGATCGCTTCATACTCGTACCTGATTTGGGCACAGACCGCGTGGTCGTCTATGAACTCAGCGGCGATCAGGCGAAACTCACGCCCCGCCACGAACTGAAACTGCCGGACGGCGCCGGGCCGCGGCACATCGCCTTTGCCCGCGATGGCTCACATGTTTACATAATCAACGAGTTGAACTCGACCATCACCGCCTGCGAGTATGATTCTCGCCTCGGCGTCATAGAACCCACGCAGGCTCTGGCGACCGTGCACGGCGCCGCGCGCGCAGACAACTACCCGGCAGGCATCGCGATCAGCGCCCGCGGCGACTTCCTCTATGCGTCAAACCGCGGCGAGGACAGCATCGCTTTGTTTGCCGTCGATCGCCATACGGGAGACCTGCGGTATAGCAGAAACGTTGCGACAATGGGCAGTACCCCAAGGCATTTTACGATCACTCCAGATGGTCGCAGTCTACTCGTCGCCAATCAGGACTCGGACAATATCGCTACATTTCGGATCGATCCGGTGACGAGCGAACTCGCATCGGCTTCTCTCCAGGTTGAGGTTCCAAAACCGGCGTGCGTGATCGTGCTCCCTGTCAATAAGTGAGGACTCGCATATTGACAGCCTTGAACCCACGTTCACGCACCGATCCGGGTGGAAACGGATCTACGTGGATCTGCCCGGCATGGGCAGATCTCCAGCGAGCGACGCCATTCAAAGCACAGATGATATCCTGGCATCCGTCCTTCGCTTCATTGACGCCGCCATTCCCGGCGAGGAGTTCGTGGTGTGCGGCGAGTCCTATGGAGGATACCTTGCGCGTGGCGTCATTCACGAGAGAATCGAACATGTGGCGGGTATGTTGCTCGTTTGTCCGATGATTGTTGCGGATCCTTCCCTGAGAACCTTGCCGGAACTCCGCATCATCCGGAAAGACCATGAGCTGCTGGACCGTCTGCCGGAAGAGGACGCACAGGAGTTTGCGTCCATGGCTGTCGTGCAAGGACAACGCGAATGGGAGAGATTTCAGAACGAGATCCTGGTCGGAGCCAGGTTGGCTGACAACGCACTTCTTGATCGAGTTCGCACGCAGGGCTATGGATGTTCCCACAATGTGGACGACCTGCCTCACCCTTTTGACAAACCTGCGCTCATC
>JAKADD010000418.1 GCA_021820825.1 Bacillota bacterium | reverse complement strand
ACAATGCCATGCTTGATCGAATTTTTCGGGCGTTCAGCCGAGAACGGCAGTTTGTGGCGGATGCGTCGCACGAACTGCGCACACCGCTTTCGGTGTTGGAGGGGTATGTGCATTTGCTTCGCCGCTGGGGCTGGGAGGACAAGGCGGTGCGCCAAGAAGCCGTTACAGCCATCGAAGAGGAAATCCACCACCTGCGGGAGATGACAAACCAGCTTCTGGCGCTGGCGGCGATCGACCGCGAGGCGCTGGAAGAGACAGGCGTGGTATCGGCGTCTGAAATCGCGCTGCGCGTGGCTCAAAAATGGAAGCGTCTGTATCCTGGATTCAAATGGACTGTGGCATTGGACCATGCCAGCGCCACGCGCGTGCGCATTTCGGAAGTGCGGCTAGAGCAGGTGTTTCGCGCGTTGCTTGACAATGCGAGGAAGTACACGCAGCCGGAAGGCGCAATCCGCATCGAAGTGGCGAGCAGAGGTGAAATTGTGAGCATCGTGATTCAGGATTCTGGGGAGGGCATTCCGGCAGAAGACCTGCCCCATGTCACGGAACGGTTCTATCGCGCGGACAAGGCGCGCAGTCGTCAGGAAGGCGGCATTGGCCTGGGGCTCGCCATCTGTCGTGAAATTGTGGAACGGTTTCGCGGTCGCCTGATCATCACTAGTTCCGGCGAGGACGGCACCAGAGTGGAGGTCGTTCTTCCTGGCGTTGAGGGGGAAGGGGAGGGGGAATCGGAGGGATGAGCGGCATCGTTCAGTTGCGCGCCTACAGTGAATACAGTCTGCTATTCAGCGCGGCGCGGGTGTCGGAGTTGGCCGCGGCGGCGGTTGCCGATGGCATGCACGCGCTTGGGGTGGTTCACCGGGGTGGGATGTTCGGCGCCATTGCCTGCCAGCAGGCGCTCCAGAAAGCGCGTCTGACATCCCTGCTGGCGTATGAAACGGCCATCGTGGACGAACGGTCGCAAAAGAGCGCGCGACAGTCGCAATCTACCCTGCTCCTTTACGCGGATTCAGTTGCAGGGTACGGCGCTTTGACCAGTTTGGCGACGCTTGCCGCGCAGTCAGGCGAGTTGGATTCTGTCTGCAATACATGGGAGGAACTCGCGGCGCGCGCACAAGGGTTGCTGTGCCTCGTCGGCGCCGTGACGGGGCCGCTCGCGCAAGCCGCGCAGACAGCGGACAGGTCACTGGCGGTTCGTGTGCTGAACCGTCTGACGGAAGTGTTTGGCGCCGATCGCGTATACGTAGAACTGCAAAGTCAGGATCTTCCCGCAGATCACGCCCGCAATCAGTGGCTTGCCGGAGTTGCGCAGAGCGTATCTCTGCCAGTGGTGGCTACGACGGCGATTCGCCACATAAAACCGCAGGATGTGCGGCTGCTGGATATGCTTTCCGGCATTCACGCTGGGCAGGATCTTGATACGGCGGCGAGTGGGCGGGCGGGCGTCAGTTTTCATTTTCGCACACAAGCGGACATGCAACGCCTGTTTGCGGATTTTCCCGCCGCACTGGCGGCCACCACTGAGATTGCCCAGCGAGCGTCGTTTGCTTTGCCGCTCAATCAACGCAGCATGCCCCGCTTTCCGCTTCCCGCCGCAAAATCGGAGGATGACATGTTGCGGGAACTGGCCCTGCGCGGCCTGACCGAGCGCAGCCTCGCAGACCGCGCGGAGTATGTCGCGCGTCTGGAACGGGAATTGACTGTAATTCAGCAAATGGGTTTCTCGGGTTACTTCCTGATCGTCTGGGATTTCATGCGCTATGCACACGAACAGGGGATCTCCACCGGACCGGGACGCGGCTCGGCGGCGGGCAGCCTGGTCTCGTATGCGCTGGCCGTCACTGATGTGGACCCGCTGGCGCACAACTTGCTGTTTGAACGGTTCCTCAATCCCGAACGGGTGTCCTGGCCGGATATTGACATCGACTTTGAAACAGAGCGGCGCTATGAGGTCATCGCCTATGTCGCGCGTAAATACGGCGCCGACTGCGTCGCGCAGATCGGCACGCTCGGCACGTTTGCCGCGCGCGCGGCCATTCGCGATGTGGCGCGCGTCTTAAATACGCGAAGCGCGGAAATCGAGAGTTTCGTACGGCGCATACCCGCGCTGCCAGGCGTCACGATTGCAGCGGCGTTGCAAGGCGACGGCGGGTTGCGCAGTGAACTGGAAAAATCGCCGGCGCTGCGCCGGGTCGTCGAACTGGCGAGTGGCATCGAGGGTCTGCCCAGGCACGCCTCCGTGCATGCGGCCGGCGTCGTGATCAGCCACAGGCCGCTGGCATCGTTCGTGCCGCTGATGCAGGGAATCGAGAGCATCCCTGTGACACAGTACGGGATGGATGATATCGCTGCGCTTGGGCTGCTCAAAATGGATTTTCTGGGACTGCGGACACTTACCTTATGCGACCGCACCAAAGCGTATGTGGAACGCATGCGTGGGGAACACATCGCCTACGGAACGGTTGCGATCGACGAACGCACTGCGCAGCTTCTGGCGGACGGCGATACGGACGGCTGTTTTCAACTGGAATCGATCGGAGTCCGGCAAGTGTTGCGGGAGCTGCAGCCCACCACACTGGAGGACCTGATCGCCGTGATTTCCCTGTATCGCCCTGG
>JAKADD010000417.1 GCA_021820825.1 Bacillota bacterium | reverse complement strand
CGCTGGACATCGCGGCAGCCAACAGGCGCACCCACTGGGAATAGCGCGGCGGACTCAGTTCGATGCGATCCAGTTCCTCCAGCGCCTCCGCCACAGTATAGACGCCCCACTGCAGATTCCGCGAGAGATCATTGATACGGGTGACCTTGGACAGATCCATGCGCGAGGGCCCCGTCACCCTCGTCAGGCGAGTAATGGTGCCTGTATCTGTGGTCAGCGACACGAAAATTCCGGTCGGTGTGACAAAACTCTGTATACTGCCTGGCGACGCGCCTGCGCCAACAGCCAAATGCGCAATGGTCTGCTCGACGCGCGACGTTTCTCCACCGCAGCGCAGGAGCAGGCAACCAGCCTGCATGCACAGATGCAGAATCAGCTCTTCGTCCATCCAGCGTCCTCCCCGCTTTTCGTCTCCAACCCAGCGCGTACCGCCGCCGTGTGAAAGCCGGGATATACTGATCATAGACTACCAAGCCACAATAGTGTACCCATAACTGCAACAAACACCGTAACGGCAACCAGCAATCCCCAGTCTGTCAGGTCCCACCTGCGTCGGGGGCGCTCTCTCTTTAAAACGCCGTCTGGCCCAGGGATTGTCGATCTTCCCGTGTGCTCTGCAGGCGCCCGCTGTTCCCCCTGCAGAGGAACCAAAAGAGAGTCCAGCGCAATCCTGAACTCAGCAGGTTCTCGATACTGGCCTTTCAGCGCCTTGCTCAAAATAGCCCGCAACTGTTGCTGTCCATCGTTTATCTCCGTGGCGCAACGTCTGTACAAAAACACCTCCCTTTCTGCAGGACGCCTTGTGCGCAATCGATCCAGATCTGCTGGATTGATGGGCGCGATCAATTGTAAGCCCAACAAAGCGCAGGCAAACATGTCATAGTGAGGATCTGCCTTGCGCGTTCCCAGCCCCCACCATGCGCGGTCATACAATTCAGTGAATTCCCTCACCGCCTGTCCAATCGGCGTCAGTCCGCCAAAGTCAATCAGGCGTGCTTCCGCAGTGTCCTGATCGAATATCAGGTTTGCGGATTTCAGATCACAAAACGCGTAACCTCTTGCATGCAGGGTTTCCAGTCGACCCAGCAACCTGCTCAGACAGACGGGAATCCACTTCCGGCCATGGACGCCAACGAATTCCTCCGGCGATACGCCCCTGATGAACTCCATGGCAAGCATGGGGTAGACTTCGCCCCCGTGCTCTACATCGTCGTGTTCGTACAGTTCCGGTATGATGCCTGGTATGCCAATGCTTGCGGTCAGTTCGCGCATCCTTTCATATTCAAGAGCGATCGCCGTTGCATTTTCCCCAATCTTGATTGCCACCAACGACTGCTCCCGCAAAACTTGGTACACTGTGCCGTTTGCGCCGCGTCCAACGAGTCTCATGATCCGGTACTGGCGCCCACGCCATTTCCCGGGAAGTACTGTGCCTGGCTGAAACTCCGGGAGCGGCGCATACGGGCGTCTGCTAACCGACATGGTGCCTCCTGAGATCCTTTGCATCGGCGTCCGCGCGACCCTCACGCAAGGCCGCTCGCTGTTCGCGGTTCTCAAGCAGCGTACGGATCGCTGTATCGAGCGCCGGGCCCGTCGGAGTATTGCCAGCCGCCCTCATGGCGCCGATTGCGTCGGCCACCCGGGTTTCTTCCAGGCGGTGCGCGACCGCATCCTCGCCATGCATGCCGGGATACGTTATGACGAACAGTTGATGAGAGCCCGTGCGGGCCGCCAGTCCAAGTTCCAGATCGCGGACCGCCTCGCGCACGGCGGGCATCTTGGTGGTCATGCTGGCCGACACATCAACGACCAGTCCAATTTGAACGTCTGCTTCCTCAGTCACAGTCTCTACAAATTTGGCCACCTTCGTTCTCGTATCCGGCGTCAGCGCATCCGCCTCCTGACCGACCAGATTGCGCAATTCTTTATTGACCACCTGCTGAAGAGTCAATTGCATTGTCTGCTGTGTGACCATTTGCATCGTGTGCGACAGTTCGGCGACGCGTATGATGCGGCACATCCCTCCCCCTGCTTCCGCGATGTTTTCAGCCTCTCGCCTGCCCTGTTCGCCCAGGGCTCCATCGTCCAGAATCCCGATCACACTGGTCGTGACGCCTCGAGCCCGACCTGTTTGCGCCACGTACACGGGGTCCGTACCCGTATTTGAGCAGCCATCCGTGATCAGCAGCAATTGCTGCAGAGTCACTCCATCCCACACTTGCGATCACTCCTCGGAAAAAGGGTTAACTGTTAGTTTTCCCACTCTTCCGGCTGTGTATTCATCTCCATCTCCTTTCCGCGTTCTAGGGAACATGTGAAATTCGATTGGTCCGTCGCAGATCTGTCCATATATAGCGTTTGACAGAAGCCTCAAACGCTATATATGCCCATTTTGGAGTTCGCTCCGGACTTTTTCACATGTTCCCTAGACATGCACAAGTCGCTCTGTCCGTTCTTCTTTCAGGCGCTTCTTCTTCACTCCAGACTTGCGCAGTGACGGCAGATCTGGCATCCGGATCGTCGCCCACTCTGGTTTGAATGTTTCAATGCGGGCGCACAGCACGGTCATATCGTCCCTGATCAACCCGCCAGAAGCCCGCGCAGACGCTTCCAGCAGGAGATCCGCGATGATCT
>JAKADD010000023.1 GCA_021820825.1 Bacillota bacterium | reverse complement strand
GCGCACTCGTTTAGGTGCGCCGCTGCGTGTTGCGCTATTTCCCAGTCACAAAATCGCCACGACCGGACTTCAAGTTCTTCAGGTACAGGCCCCCAGCTTATGCTAGGATAGCGAAGAGAATTATGCGCAACCAGTAAGAAAGCATGAAATGGAGGGCGGTTCCTATCCTTACCCCTATTTACAATCTGCTGTACCTGCTGCCTGCTACCATTCATCCCATGGTCGTCCATTTCACGATTGCAATCCTGTATCTCGCAGTTCTTACAGAAGTCATCGCGTACTTCAAAAAGGACAATTTTTATGAGCGAGCCGGGTTTCTGCTACTCGGTCTGGGCGTGCTGTCCACCATTGCCGCGGGTGTGGCGGGTGTCGTCAGTGAACACTACGACGTCATCACACCACCAGTGGCGGCCTTGCTGGCCACCCATCGCTTCTTCGGAGAAACCACCGGGGTGATCTTCCTGATTGCATTCGCCATCCGGTTTGTAACCCGCCGCCGCAAACCAAGTCGCGTCGTTCTGGGAGCGCTGCTCATTTCCGTGGTGGGGTTGGTATTCGTGACCTATACGGGGCATCTGGGCGGAGATCTCGTCTACAATAACGGCCTCGGCGTGAAAGTGGCGGGCCTTGGCCGTCGCCATTTTTAACAGACATCAGCAGAGGGTTCGCAGCACAGCGCGCACCGGAGAAGCATCACTGCCCTGCAGGCGCAGTGGAAGGGCGATCAGTTCATAATCGCCGCAGTCCACGTTCTGCAGGCGCAGTGTCTCCAGAATGCGTATATTATGGACGCGAAAACGTTCGTGCGCGGGCAGATCCCTGCTGTCGGCAGGATCCACAGACGGCGTATCGACGCCGACAAGCTGAATCCCCAGTCCAGCCATGTAATCCACCGCCGTCGGTTCAAATGCGGAAAATTCCGAATTAAACCGCGCATGGTCCAGATACGAGTCTGTCCGGACAAGCAATCGCGTAGCCCCGGCCAGGTCGTGGCCGCGCAGCTCATCCGCCGTGATCAGGCGCCCCTGCCGCTGTATGCAGATTACCCGCGCACGCCCCATGTACAGTTCCAGATCGGCCGTCTCCATTGTGTCGCCAGCGTCATCGTAGTGGTAGGGGGCGTCCGCATGGGTTCCGACGTGCGGACTCATCGTCAGTTTCGATACATTGCAAGAATCTCCGGCGGCCTTGGTCATCGTCCACTCGCGCGCAAACGGCGTATCCCCCGGAAAGGGAGCCGTCGCAGTTCCCAGCGGCGCTGTGATATCAATGATCGTCTTCAACGGCAATCACGCTCACTCTCCAGACAACTCTGTTCCTCACACCAGTATCAGCAGGATGACTGTCACAGTCAACAGGCCCGCCCCGAAAGCGTAATCCCACCAATGAATCACCACATCCCGGTAAAATGTCCGTTCACCCGCGTGTTCTGCCGGACCACCGTGAAAACCGCGCGCCTCCATGGCAATCGCAACCCGTTCACTCATGCGAATCGCCTGCGACAGAAGCGGCAGCGCATACGTGATCGGTCGCAGGAAAGAAAATCGCGCATCTTTCCCGCGCAGTTGTCGAGCCTGTTTCAATTTCGTCCATTCGGAACGAAACAGCGGCACGACCCGGACTCCCGCTAAAATACCGTATGCGAATTTTGGCGGCACGCGAAAATTCTTGCACAATCCCACAATCAGCTCGGTGATGTCCGCCGCAGAGAAAAACAGCACGCCAAACCCCACCGCCGCCAGCATGCGCAGAGCGAGCACTACCCCTTTTAGAAACCCGGAAAAGCTGAGTCGCATCCAGAGCAGCTGGAACGTGGGTGTATGCAGTCCAACCGCCGCGTAGGCTGTAAGCGACCAGATATAGAGAATATAGAAGACGAGAAATGGCGACAGCCGCTTTAGCACCTGCCACGGAGTCAGCCAGGCGAGAACAAACATGAGGAGAATCGGCACAGCCAGCATCGTCGCACCCTGCGCGATGGTATGGGCAAATATGGCCGCCACAGTGACGGCAAGCGTCGTCACAAGCAGCACAGGCGGATTGAGGCGCCGGGCGGGAGCGCCGGGGCGAGCCATCCGGGATGCGGAGAGTGCGCCGACATCCAGCGCCACTACATTGGTCGCCGTGCTCTCAGGCGCACGCCCCTGCCCATGCCCGGCGTCAGCCGCTGTGGCATGTGTGTCAGGCGCAGCGGCAGTCGCTGGCGCCTCCTGTAACCCGGTGGTTGCCGCAGCGGACGCCGCATTCTCCACAGCGGTCTCTCCTGCGAAACAATCGGCCTCGGCCGCACTCCGCAGTTCAGTCTCCACGTCATCCAACAGGTGATTTTGGCGCAGCAAATCTGTATTGGAAAACAAATCCTCGGGCGCTCCAAAGAACTGCAGCCGTCCGCGTGCAAGCACGGCCACATGACTCGCAAATCGCCTGACCAAATCCATGTCGTGGGTTGTCATGACAAGAGTTTTTCCGGCATTGTGTACAGCAGCCAGGCGATCCATGATCACCTGCTGCGTGTGTGCGTCCTGTCCAAATGTAGGCTCATCAAGCAGATAGACTTCGTGTTCCTCCCGCAACATGGCCGCCACGCTGAGTCTTCGTTTTTGCCCCTGGCTGAGTGCAAAGGGGCTATGAAGTTCATATCCTGCAAGACCGAACTCCGCTAGCAGCGCGGACACTTCAGTGGGCGTGTCCGCTCCAACCACGCGATTGGCGAGTTCATCGCCGACCCGTTCAAAGATGAACTGAAACTCCGGATTCTGAAAGCAGTACGACACTCGCTCAGCCAGTTCGCGGCGTTTCCACGTCTTCACCGGTCGACCCAAAAGGCATGCCTGCCCTGCTGCAAGCGGCGTCAGTCCGGCAATCACCTGCAACAGCGATGACTTGCCGGCTCCGTTAGGTCCGACGATGGCAGTGAACGATCCTTTGGGCAGGGCCAACTGCAGGTCGCTCCAGACGGTCGCAGCGCCGTAAGACAGACCGCCGTCCGTGATTTCAACCGCGTTGCCGGCCTCTGCCATACGTGATCCCGACTCTGCCATGCGCGATCCCGGTTCTGTCGTGCGCGATTCCGGTTCTGTCGTGCGCGATTCCGGTTCTGTCATGCGTGCTTCCGTTTCTGTCATGCGTGCTTCCGTTTCTCCGCCGTCCGTCTGTTCTACTGTCGCGGCTGTCGCGGACGTCGCCAGAGCAGAATGGGCAACCTCTTGGCCGCTCCATGAATCGCCTCTGGGAGAAACTTTCCAGGGTGGAATAACACCTTCCCGGACAAGCCACTCCCACTCCTGCGTCATCACTGCAGCGGTTGGTCCACTCTTATAGATCCGTCCACTCGCGTCGAACAGCACCACTGTATCCATGTGCGGAAGCAGCAGATCAAATTTGTGTTCGATGACGATCATCGTCTTGCGGTCGCGATGCAGCGCAGCAATCTGATCAAATACCTGCCGAGAGGCGCGCGGATCCAGATTGGCTGTCGGTTCATCGAGAATCAGCAGTGACGGATCCATGGCCAGCGCCGAGGCCAGCGCCAGTTTCTGCTTCATGCCGCCGGAAAATACCGCGTGCGACTGAGTCAGGCCAACTGCAAGGCCCGCCTCCCTCAGTCCACGCGAAATTTCTGGCGGCATAACGGTGCGGTCACACTGAAGATTTTCCAGGCCAAAAGCAATTTCGTCATCCACCTGAAGCATGCAAAACTGCGCATCCGCATCCTGAAATACATAGCCGATCCGCCCTGGCAGAGCAAGCAGCGGATCACGCCGCACCTCACCCGAAACGACCGCTTCCACCGCGCGCGGAATCAGGTTGGCGCACAGCATCGCCAACGTACTCTTGCCGCATCCGCTCGGTCCCAGCAACAGTACGGACTCACCCTCCACAATGTCGAGTGTGGCGTCAGACACGGCAAGGCGGCCAGCATTTTCGTATCCGATCGAAACCTCCCGCAAGGAAAGCAGCGTTCTTTTTTGCCCGCAACCGGACTGCGCCCCGCTTCTGCTCATTTCAGTTGAGCGCGGGCCTGTTTGCCAATCTCAAAATTGCGCAACGCACCCGTGCGCAGCAGCGCGTCACCGATCAACTTGGGCAACACACCGGCGAGTACAGCTCCGCTGATCATCGTCACGACCGTATAGCCGATGATCACCCACGTCGAATACTGATATCCCTGATATTCAAAATACCACTGCACCGTGTTGCCGACGCCGCCAAGCGCGCCTGCCACCGCCATCGAAGTCCAACTGTAACGGCGCCATCTCCAGAAAGAGAAACCAAGTTCAGCACCTGCACCCTGAACAACACCGGAAATGACAGCCCCGAGACTGTATGGACTGCCAAACAAAAACTCGACTGTGGCGCTGACCAGCTCCGAGAAAAACGCAGCGCCGGGCCGCCTGACTATATAGGGAACCAGACCAGCCGCAATCCACCACAGTCCGTTGACGAGCGCACCGGCCACAGGACTCATGGCGCTTGAAAATAACGGAGTGGTGATCCAGTCCCACCCCATATAAATGGCTCCGCAAACCACCGACAAAATTGCTGCCACGATAATATCGCGCAGTTTCCACACGCAAATCGACCCCCTTAAAATTTCCGGGCATCAGCGCCGCTTCTCCATCGACTCAACAAAAACCCCTTTGGCAGTCTGAGCAACAAACGATCTCAGCGCGTCAAAGGGTGTCCATCTCATGAGTGTTAAATGGCACTTCCTCCCGCTGGCATTACCCAGATCGAGTTCACAAGAGTTGGCGGATCGTTCCGCCTCTCAGCCTAATCGGCACCCCTAGCGCCTGACCTATTCGGTTTTTCGAATCCACCTTACCACGTCGGTGCAGGATTGTAAATATCGCGTTCTCCATGTCACTTGACGATTTTTATGCAACTATTCTTCGATTGCATTTATTCATGCAAGTTCGATATACTTGTTCTGTATCAGCATGCAGTACATTGTGCACGGCAAACAATCCCTTCCAGGCAGAGGCGAATGAGATATGGAGTACCGAGTATCGTTGTTCATAATGGATGTGGCAGATTCAAGCAGGATCGATACACCTGACGCCCTTGCTGAATATCTGGACCAGACTGTGCGCTGGATTGAAGAATTAGCCTCACAAAACAAAACCGCGCTTTCTATACGAGTGAAGCACAGATTCGGCGATGAGATCATATTGGTTGCCGAAGAATTCGCAACAGCCTACACTCTGGCCTTCTTCATCAAGAATTTTTGGCGCTATCAGAAAAATCCCCCTTACTTCGGCTTGACGGTGGGTTCCCTCAGTCAGAGTGTAGCGCATCTTCCCGATCTGGATCGCTGGCTGCATCCCATGATTAACACGGCCAGAGTGGCTCTTGATGAATTGAAGGAAACTAAATCTGTCACCGATAGACAATGGTTGTTGATGAATGCATCTGAGCCGCCCCTTCTGCATAGTGTGGAGGAGACAAACGAGTTACTGGAAATACAGGACTATCTATTGAAATTACAAAGCACCGCACAAAAAACCGCAGGCGCGCTTTATGCGGTATTTCAGCAGCAGGCGCAGATTGCCAGTTTTCTGAACAAAGACCCTTCTACGATTTCCAGACAGTTGAAAGCAGGCGCTGCTGACCTAATTGTAAAGATCCATAGACGAATCGAACACAGGCTCGTCGAACTTCAAAGTGTATACAGCGCATCGCGTACGAACGCCGCTGTTCCAGGCTCTCCCTGCTCTCCTGGCTTCGCTCCAGGATCCACTGCCGGCCCCACTGCTGACTCCACTGTCTGCCCCAATCCGCCCGCGCCTACGGCAAAGACAGCGGAACTGGTTGCATCACACATTCACAGCCATCTTGAACAGTTTGTCACCGGTTGGATTCGCTAACAATCAGCTATTGTTTTCAACTTTGGTTATAATAGGTGTTGTATGACAAACTCCAACCACCATTTCAGGCATCGGTTATGCACAGGAATCACGGGTATTCTGAGGCACTAATCCCCCATGCCCGTGGCGATGCACAATCTACGATGAAAATCGGCCGGGATGGCTCTATTTCCCATCAATCCATTAGGGTGACTTATGACAGACTCGCTGGTTCTGTTGCTGCTAATCCTGCTGTTGTCACACTTGACGGGAGATTTTATATTTCAAAGCAATCTCATCGCCAAAAATAAGAATGGCCTGAATCGGAGCATGCGCATTCACATGCTCCATCACCTGATCCTGAATTGTCTCTTCGTTCTTCCGTACTGGATGATTGTTCATGGCCTGCATGTACGGACAATCGCCTCCGCTCTGACCATGGCGCTCGTACTGGTCGTGTTCCACTGGTTCATTGATGTTGTGAAAGTCCATCTGACCGCAAGTAAGTGGTTCAATCGGAAAACAATGAACGAATGGCGCACTCCGCTTGATCTGGGCAGCTTCATGGCGGACCAACTCTTGCATCTGGCAACGATTGTGGTTGTCGTATACTGGTACAGTTCGTCGCAATGGGCCAAGAGCGCTCCTGTGTCTCATCCCTTCTTTTTTGCATCCCACCTGAATCTGCCGATTCCTGATCGTATTGTTCTGTGGTGCATCGCATTGATTCTGGCCACCCGGTTCAGCAGCATAATCGTCCAGATACTGGTCCATCCCCTTACCGGTACGAGCCCGCAGTTGATTGAACACCGGATTACCCGGACAACTCAGACTGACAACTTCCAGACTAAATTGCAGGATCAAAAATCATATGTGGTCGTTTCCGCGTCCGACGTGTCGCGCGGGAGACTGATTGGCTATCTGGAACGAATCATCATTATGATTTTGATATACAAAGGCGCTTATTCCGCCATTGGATTCGTGGTGGCCGCAAAGTCACTGGTGCGTTTCAAGAATCTGGACCATCGCGAATGGGCAGAATATTTCCTGGTCGGCACACTGATTTCAACCCTCCTAGGCCTGCTTCTGGGTTTCTTGCTACAATTCGCATCGTAGTGTCAGAACCGCTTCTGCGTGATATGCAAAACTTGAATCCCCTACGCTCATTTGTTATCCTTACACGAGTAGTTTAAGCCTATGGGGGCGGATGGGGTACTGGTGTCCTTCCCGGTCTTCAAAACCGAGTGTCCGGCACGGGTTGTCGGAGGTGAGTTCGATTCTCACACGCTCCCGCCATTGGATTTATAGGTACAAAAAATCGCCCTGAGTTCCGAGGGCGATTTCGTGTAACATATTGTGTAACAGGTGTGTGACTAATCAACCTTATTTACTGCGTTCGCAAAAACGTCCGCTGCCCTTTGGTCAGCACCCGGAAGCAGATGTGAATATCGATCGAGCGTCGTTGGAACCCTGGTGTGTCCCACCCTGCGCGACTCCGTCACAATGTCCACGCCATTGGCCAGAGAAATTGTCACGTGTGTGTGCCGCGTGTCGTGAAATCGGATGTGGCGCATTACCACCCGCTCTTGCATGTCGTTCAACTTCTCTGTGATCTCACTCGAGCAGAGCGCCCGTCCGTACCTATAACTCGTAAACACCAGACCCGTTTGATCCTCATAATGCAGTGTCTGCCGCCGGGCACTCTGTTCCTCCTTATGCCGCTTCAGGAACTCGCACAAGTCTTCCGAGATGGCAATGACGCGTGTTGAGGCGTACGTCTTCGTCTGCCCTTTGACCTTGCCTTTTTCATACCGCTTTGTCACGACTGTTTTTGACTTCGTAATCCGCAAGAGCCGCTTCTCGAAATCGACATCGGGCCATCGGAGTGCCAAAAGTTCACCACGTCGCATACCCGTCCAGAAGGCTACATAAGCGATGGCGTGAAACTGAGTGCCTTCCAGTTCCTTCAGGAATTGAACAATCTCCTCTGGCGCGTACGTATTGGCGAAATAGCGTGCTACTTTCGGAAGCTCGACCCGTTGAACTGGGTTGCGCACAATGATTTCCTGCCTTACGGCATCGTTCATAATCTTCTTCAAAAGAGCGGCGTGATGAGTCACAGTTGTCGGACTCAAACCGGCATTGATCTTTTCCGCGATATACTCTTCGACATCCAACACGGAGATTTTCTTCAAATCTTTTCCTGCGAACGCGGGCGGCAAATGAGCACGCAGAATAGACGCATACCCTTCATGCGTCTTGGCATTCCATTTATTTTCGCTAATTTTTTCCCATAGTTAAATATAACTGGAGAACAAAACTTTTTTGTTCTTGATTTGCACTCCCGTGTGACGAAAGTTGTACATGTAGTCTTCATACCATTCACGGGCAGCTTTCTCCGTCTTGAAGCCAGACTTTTGCACTTGTCTGCGCTTGCCGTTTATAAAAGGCAGATCAAACAGCACCCGATACGTGGTTCCTCTTGTACCTTGATGTTCGACGTATGTGACCATGTCGACCCCCTCCTTTATTGGTCACTGGTTAAATATCCATACAACTCGAGTGTATTCCCAAGACTTCGAGTAACGATCAGGAAGCGTTCCTCCCTGAGCAACCCTTGGCCATTGGCGCATCGAGACCGATATTCCTCAGACCAGTTCTCGGCTTCCTTCTCCGATTGGAATCCACCTTTGGACACCATCGCGCTTTCCATTCTCTTTGATGATTTCAAAGACCGCTCGATATTTAATCCCTTCTGCTCCTTTGGACTCCGTAATCTTTACCATTTCGAACACCTCTTCCCCCTGTCCTGAAGCCGGTTAATTTTGATTGATCAAACTGATCTCACTCACATCCCCCACATAAGCGCGATCTTCAAACTCCACCCGAATGCGTTTCCTCCCTTCTCCCTGGCTGTCCACTGCACTGCGAACTGCATTTTCAACCCATCGCGAAAAACTAATGTTGCTCATTTTGGCCAAGTTGGAAACATCCTCCCACAACTTTCGCGATTCGGGCGCAACGTAAATTTGCACCCGTCTTGAGCGTTCTTCGGACATATCTTCACTCCCTGTGCGCTCATGGTTATCTTACTACGTATGATACTACCTACATGACAAAGCATCAAGCAGAGACCGTCATTTCTCTGATAAATCCTTTTAGGCAGACATTTGCGCCATCTAGTTTAATCCTATATACCCGTTTTGTATAATATACGTGAACTCCGACGTACAGTCGGATTCAGATCAACAAATGCTCGCTAGAGCCCGAGGATATCGGAATGGGTGTCCGACGGTCTCCGCAACACGCACACGCCTAATGCTCTCGGCAAAGTCACCGAACCACCCGTTCGGCTTGATTTTTCACCTATACGGGCACGATGCTTGCTGCGCCTGAAAGAGCGGTTTCGCCAGTTTCTTCCCGCGTGAATAAAAGCGTGAGATGTAAATGAATATGCGCTTCACTCGGCAAGTGACAGTCGAGCATGCCGAGCTCTTGCAAAACCATCAACGCGTGAAGATGCGATCCAAGCGCTCCATACTTCACGCGTAGCGCAATGGGCACGACGAAACGTATATCGTCGCTACTCCGCCACGACAAAGACTGTTCGAATCACCAAAACTGTAATCCCATCGGCCAGAAGCAATGTGGGTATTTTTTTTCATTCATCTTGTCCGGTAATGACACTTTATTACACTTTTATGCATAGACCGAGAAGTCACAAAATCTAGCTGAAGTGCGAATCGCCCCGAACAATATCTTTTTGCCCTCCGCTCTCCTCTCTGTGTGACTCGATTAGCGCTTCGGCCAGTTGAATGAGCCGTTCACTGTCGCCTTTCGGTTCGATATACTGAGCGCTTGCCCGCGCGCCCTCCATGAGAAAGAAGAGTTGATCTGCCACAAGTTCAGGCTCCCGTAGTCCAGACTTCTTGCAAAGCTGCATGATACGGTCTCTCTGTTTGTTCTTGTAATCCTCAATCACACGACGTGCAGGGTGATTTTTATCGAGTATTTCAGCGGTAGAATTTGTGAATGGACAGCCGCGCTCATCAGGAACCGAAATTTCTTTCGCCAGGACGCGCAACCAAGCAAGCAGTTGTTCCAAAGCGTTACTGGGGTGTTCCTCTTCAATCTCGCTCCAATGCTCGTCAGATTGCACGGCAAGCCGACGCAGCCACTCTGCAACCAATTCATCCTTAGATGCAAAATGCCGGTAGAGGGCCATTTTGTTGGTGTCGGCCGCTTGCGCAATCGCTTCTACGCCAACTCCGCGAATCCCTTGGCGATAGAACAGATCCGTCGCCGCAATCAAAATGCGCTCGCGCGGAGGCAGTCGCTTCTTTTCAGTCACGCGTTTGCCTGTCATCGTAACCATCAACCTCATGCGAACTTGACATATACGATACCGATCGGTATCATGAAAGTCGTTACCGGTCGGTACCATCTGACTACATAGTATCATTGCTACGCCTGATTTCACAATATTGATGGATGCAACGCGGGATTGGACGCTGTCCTAGACGGACTAAAGTTTACTAGGAGGGGTAGTGTGAAGACCGTTGTATTTGGGGGAACCGGGTTCATTGGAAGTCACGTCGCAGAGCAATTGGAAATTTCCGGGCATGAGGTTACGGCGATTGTTCGTTCATCGAGCGATACGCAGTTTCTTTCCACTCTTGGATTGAACATATTGCCGCTTGCGCTGGATAATGCGCGTAATATCGCGTGTGTCTCTTCCGAGAAAATATCCTGTTGGTCAGCGACGCTCCAGCGATCCTGACGTGGTGGGTCATGTACTGCTTCGTTTCTGTTTCCGTCGGCCCGTTGATCTGGTATCGAACCTGCATTCGCTGGTCAATGGCCTCCAGTGGAAAAGCGCCGACCAACCATGCGAGCAGCAACACGTTGTTGTCACAGGTGTTCAGCTTTCCGATGTTTACGCATGGTACGGATCAACGATTCCTAGCCCTGTATGCGCCACCAGATGTTGATAATCCCTGACATTTCTCGTGACCAACACCGCCTGCTCCGTAAGCGCCGCAGCCGCAATCATCGAATCGGGCGTCCTGAGTTTCCCGCCCATTCGCTTGCCGCACGTCGGACAACGTTCTGGATGGACTCAAAGAATTGTACCGCCGTCGCATCACCAAGCAACCTTTTGGAAAGAACGTCTGTGTCGATCACATAAGCCGCCACGGTCATTCCTCGCGGCCTGCCAACAATTCTTCCCGCAATTTGTCTTGTCCTTCCCACGCACCTGCGACAGACTGAATGCTCTTCGCTTCGCTTCGCTCGCGAAGCCATGGCGCCCAATCCCTTAAACTGTGAGGCGGGAATTCTCCACGCCCCGTCTGGGGTTTGTTCGGCCGTGATTCGCCCTTCCTCGCACCAGCGTCGAACCTGCTGCTGGCACAACAACTTACGTTCATGCCACTCCTCACAGCAGGTACAATGTTCGGCGTTGCAGCATCCATTCCTCACTTCGAGTGACCACACCGATCTCTAACACGCCCGCGCTCAGATATGCCCGAATCGACCGGAGAACGCGCCTGTCCTTGACCCTGGGTGCCACTCGTGCCGTCAGCATATCGTGGTACACACGATCAAAGAACGCTGCCATGTCCATATCGACTGTTCCTGCTCTGGTTTGCGGTGTGAAGAGACGTCAACTTAATACGGTTGATGGAATTGATATCCACGAAGAGGATATCAATTCCCAATACAATACGGAAACAAGCACACAAACACCCTCGCTGAAGGGCATTCTTCACGAGCCGAAACCCCAACATATGGAACACGAATCAACGCACGCATGTGACCTCATTCTTCCACTCATTTTTTCAGTTTATACTCCTGATAATACCTTTTATATACTGGCATTTTAACCTGTTGTCGACGACAGAAAAGATCGGTTTTACCCCTCTTGCAACCCCGGACAACATCTCTCTTCTGTCTGTGTCGAAAAAAACTATTTTCATTCCATTACGTTCCCTTTTGTTCGAGCTATTGTCCACTCGCATCCCTTTCACATTCGTGCACCAGTTGATTCACATTATTGACATTGTCAGCCTCAATCTTCGCTGTAGACAGATCATTGACAATCAAAAATAGGGTTGATTCTCATCTTCGATTCTACCCTCCTTCGTGTTACTCGGTTTGTACCAGTCAACAACTATTTCGTAGAAACAGAATCAAGATGAGGGTACACAATAACCCCCTATTTAATATAGCATATCCCTATTTTGATTGGCGTGCCACCTCCCTGTTCCCGCTCACATTATCTGTCGGTGGAATTCCTGGTGTCATTGTTATCTGGAATCACGGAGCGTTCTTGCGCAATCTGTCGGTTATGCGCTCCACGACAGCGCGGTTGATATACCTTGGGTTAACTTCGTGAATCCCTGATATGACTTCCTTCGCATCAAGCATCAAACGCAGGCAATGCATTACGTTCTAATCGATCAGGGTGTTGGCGTCAATGATCAGGTCTCTGCGACCCGTTGTTGTATCCATCCTGATTATTCAACCCAAGAAGCAACGCGTTCACGCATGGCCTCCAAATCCAGTCTCAGAATTTCCGCGCCACGGCTCAGGGATACTTCGTCACTTTCAATGGCCACACGTACCAGCCGGGACAGTCTGTCTTCAATGAAGGCGTAGGAGGACAAGGAATCCGGTTCCCGAGATCGCAGTACTTCTGGAAATGAAGCTTGGAAACTGTCCGGTGGCAGAGCATCTGGCTGATCGGTACGGCCGAGTGCTCTTCCGTAACGCTGTTTATACTGAGCGTAGAATTTTCCCCAAGCCGAGTCGCCAAGTTCAGAACCGGTTGCTAATCGAAACAGAACAGTTTTATAACTGACTTGGAAGATGCGTTTAACCTTTAGTACTCGATCGATGTAGGGTAATCCGTAGGTCTCCGCCCATTCTGACCTAAACGCTTTGTCTGGCATCAAGAAATAACTTGCAAAAGTGTTGGCTTCCTTTTCTTGAACCTCCTCCTCAAAGGACTCCTCAACATCATAGGTATCGAGATGCAGAAGAACCTGCCCCAGTTCATGCGCAGCACTGAATATCCATCGTTCCACAGATATTCTGTCCCATACATTCACCACGATTGCCGGTCCCCCGTCACTGGCTGCTATCGACAGGCCAAAAAAGCCTTCCGAGGTTGATGCCATGGGATATACCTTAATACCGCTGGATTCCAAAAGTCCCGAAATATCACGTATAGACTCACTCGGATTCAAGCCAAGAAGTTGGCGTGCTTGTTCTGCCACCCGCATGAGTCGCTCAACCCCACTTGGAGAAGGCAACTGGATTGAACTGAAGGCATATGCGAGCTTTCCCTGGAGTTGATCCTCAAGAAAATTAAAGTCATAAAGCCAACGCGATACATCAGCCAAAACCTGATCTCGACTGTTCATTCGCTTTGATGCTCGAAAACGGACTGCCTTCAACTGCGCGACAGGGATGATCAAGTCTTGGAGTTTGACATCAAGTGCGCGCGCAATTTCCTGCAGAGTCGATACCTTTGGGATCGATACTCCCTTTTCAATATTTCCGTATGCCACTCTGGACAATTCGGATAAGTCCGCGACTT